>CALMYM010000346.1 GCA_937873675.1 uncultured Alphaproteobacteria bacterium
CTTCATGGCAGGGCGCATCGGCGCCCGCTTCGCCGGATGATGCCGATGCGCGCCACCACCTCCATCCTGCCGTTGCGATTCGAAGGGGTCGGCTTCTCCGTCGGCGAACAGGATCTCGTCCGCGATCTCGACCTCACCGTCGAACGCGGCGGCATCACCGTACTGCTCGGACCGAACGGCGCCGGCAAATCGGTCCTGCTGCGCCTCGCCCACGGCCTGCTCGCGCCGAGCCGCGGCCGCATCGATTGGGCCGCGGGGGAGGGGGAGGCGAGCGGTAGACGCCGTCACGCCATGGTCTTCCAGAAGCCGGTGATGCTGCGCCGCTCGGCCCACGACAACCTCACCCACGCGCTCGCCGCCGCCGGCATCGGCTGGCGGGAGCGGCGCGACAAGGCGGCCGAAACCCTCGAGCGCTTCCGCCTCACCCATCTCGCCGGCCGGCCGGCGCGCCTGATGTCGGGTGGCGAACAACAGCGCCTCGCCATCGCCCGCGCCTGGGCGCTCGACCCGGAACTGCTGTTCCTCGACGAGCCGACCTCGGCGCTCGACCCGGCGGCCACGCGAGCGATCGAGGAGATGCTCCAGGGGCTGAAGGCGGAGGGCCGCACCCTGATGATGGCCTCGCACGACCTCGGACAGGCACGGCGTCTGGCGACCCGGATCATCCTCATGAACCGCGGCCGCATCGTCGAGAGCGGTCCCGCCGCGGCCTTCTTCGCCCGCCCGCGAACCGAAGAAGCGATGCGCTTCTTAGACGGCGAATTGATTTGACATCTCGAACGAACACGCATGGGAGGAAGACGACATGATTCGGATCGATCGTAGAACTTTCGTGGCCGCAGCGGTGGCGCTGGCGATGATGTCGGGGGCCGCCCTCGCCCAGACCGCCGCACCGGCCGATGGCCGCTCGATCACCGTCGCATCGACCACGTCGACGCGGGATTCCGGCCTTTTCGACCATATTCTGCCGCTCTTCGCCAAGAAGACCGGCATCGAAATCAAGGTCGTGGCGCAGGGCACCGGTCAGGCGCTCGACACCGGCCGGCGCGGCGACGCCGACGTTCTGTTCGTCCACGCCAAGCCGGCGGAAGAAAAGTTCGTCGCCGAAGGATTCTCCAGGGCGCGCAAGCCGGTCATGTACAACGACTTCGTCCTGATCGGTCCGAAGTCCGATCCGGCCGGCATCAGGGGCACCAGGGACATCTCCGCGGCACTGCGCGCCATCCAGGCGAAACAGGCGCCGTTCGTCTCTCGCGGCGACCGCTCCGGCACCCATCAGGCCGAGTTGAAACTCTGGGAGAAGGCCGGCGTCGACATGGCGACCGCCAAGGGCGCCTGGTACCGCGAGATCGGTCAGGGCATGGGCGCCGCGCTCAACATCTCCTCGTCGATGGGCGCCTATGTGCTCGCCGACCGCGGCACCTGGATCAGCTTCAAGAACCGCGGCGATCTCGACATCGCCGTCGAGGGCGACAAGGCACTGTTCAACCAGTACGGCATCATGCTGGTGAACCCGGACAAGTTCCCGCACGTGAAGGCGGCCGACGGTCAGGCCTTCATCGACTGGGTGGTCGGACCGGAAGGCCAGAAGGCCATCGCCGACTACAAGATCGGCGGCCAGCAGCTGTTCTTCCCCAACGCCGACCAACCGGGCGCGTGAGCGCGCCGGCCTGACCCGGAGCGGCCGGTGGTGGCGATCCGGTTTCAGGATGCTAGATAGGGAGGGGCGGGCGACCGCCCCTTCTTCATGTGGCACTGGGAACGACGGACGGATCATGGCGCAGCTGAGCGACGACGCCTTCGCCTTCGGCGGAGAACTGATGCGGATCGAAGAGGGGCTGGCCCTCGTCGCCGACCGGGTCCCGGCGGTCGCCGAGACCGAAGTCGTACCGCTGACGCGCGCCGACGGCCGGGTGCTCGCCGCCGATCTCGCCGCGCCGATCGATCTGCCCGCCTTCGACAATTCCGCCGTCGACGGATACGCCGTCGCCCATGCCTCGCTCGCCGCCTCCGGCGAGACCGTGCTGCCGGTCGCCGGACGGATCGCCGCCGGTCACGGCGCCGGACATGCGGCCGGGGAGGGGGTCGCGGTGCGCATCTTCACCGGCGCGCCGATGCCGGTCGGCTGCGACACCGTCTTCATGCAGGAGGACGTCCGCGTTCTCGACGACGGCCGTGTCTCGCTCCCCGCCGGGCTGAAGCCGGGCGCCAATGCCCGCCCCAAGGGCGAGGACATCGCCCGCGGCACGCGCGCACTTCCCGCCGGCCGGCGGCTCGACCCGCGTGACGTGGCGCTGCTCGGCGCGCTCGGCGTCGCCGAGGTCACGGTGCGCCGCCGCCCGCGCGTCGCGGTGTTCTCGACCGGTGACGAGATCCTGGAGCCCGGACGCCCGTTGGCGCCGGCCTCGCTCTACGATTCCAACCGCTTCTCGCTGATGGCGATGCTGACGCGCGCCGGTTGCGAGGTCACCGACCTCGGCATCCTGAAGGACGAGGTCGGCGAGACCGCCGAGCGCATCCTCGAGGCGGCGCGCGGCCACGACCTCGTCGTCACCTCGGGCGGGGTCTCGACCGGCGAGGAGGATCACGTCCGCGCCGCCCTCACCACCCACGGCTCGCTCGCCTTCTGGCGTCTCGCCATCAAGCCGGGCCGCCCGGTGGCGATGGGGGTGATCGAGGGCACGCCCTTCGTCGGCCTGCCCGGCAATCCGGTGGCCGTCTTCGTCACCTGGGCCCACGTGCTCCGCCCGCTGGTCATGAAGCTCGCCGGCTCGGCCGCTCTGCCGGTGATGCCGCAGACCGTCGTTTCCGACTTCGCCTACAAGAAGAAGACCGGACGACGGGAATACGTGCGCGTGTCGCTCGAGCTGCGCGACGGCCGGCCGGTGGCGGTGAAATACCCGGTCGACGGCGCCGGCGTCGTCACCTCGCTCACCCGTACCGACGGCCTCGTCGAACTCTCGGAAGAACGGACGAGCCTCGCCCCCGGCGAAGAGGTGGCGTTCCTGGATTACCGGCTGATCCTGTGAGGGGAGGGCGCGGGACGTCGGCCGCGCCCGATGGTCCCGCGCACGCCGGCCTTGCGCTATCGTTCCGCCGGCGTGGGCCGTGCGCGATGGTTCGAGGCCCGCTCTCGCGGGCACCTCACCATGAAGCGTTCGTGAAAAATCAGCGAAATCGAAGCGCTTCATGGTGAGGTGCCCCGCCGACGGCGGGGCCTCGAACCATCGCGCACGGCGCACCTCTCCGCCATACGGCGTGAGGCGGTCCGCCTCTCACCCCGGCGAGACCATGCTCCCCGCCGTCGCCGCGACGCCGGCGGTCTTCACCACCTCGTTGCCCTCGCCGTCCCGCACCACTCGCGCCGTGCCGGTCGCCACGCGGGCGAGGGCCAGCGGATAGATCCGGTGCTCCTGGGTGAGGACGCGCGCCGCGAGCGTGTCCGGCGTGTCGTCGTCGAGGACCGGCACCGCCGCCTGGACGATGATCGGGCCGACGTCCATCTCGGGGCGGACGAAGTGCACGGTGCAGCCGGCGATCTTGACGCCGTCGGCGAGCGCCCGGGCGTGGGTGTGGAGGCCCTTGTAGGAGGGCAGCAACGCCGGGTGGATGTTGATCAGCCGGTCGTGCCAGCGCTCGATGAACCACGGCGTGAGCAGCCGCATGAAGCCGGCGAGCGCCACCAATTCGACCTTCGCCCCTTCGAGTTCGGCCTGGACGGCGCGCTCGAAGGTCTCCCGATCGGGGTGCTGCTTGTGATCGACCACGACGACGTGCGCCACACCGGCGGCGCGCGCCTTGGCGAGACCACCGGCGTCGGCACGGTTGGAGATCACGCAGACGATCTCGGCCGGATAGGCCGGATCCTCGGCCGCGGCGATCAGCGCCGCCATGTTGGAACCACCGCCCGAGATCAGGATCCCGACGCGGCGGCGGGGGGCGAGGGCGGCGCCCGCGCTCATCGACGCGGCGGCCAGGTGAGGTCGAGCTTGCCGCGGGTGTCGACCCAGGCGCGCTTGCCGTGCTCGGTGGCGTCGCGGCCCGAGCCGTCCTGGAGCCAGCCGAGGGTGACGCAGGTCTCGCCGAGCGAGCGGAAGGCCATCGAGATGTCGTGCGCCTTGTCGGCCTCGACCACCAGCACCATGCCGATGCCGCAGTTGAAGGTGCGCAGCATCTCGGCTTCCGAGATCTCGCCGACGGTCGCCAGCCACTTGAAGACCGGCGGCACGGCGCAGGCGTAGAGATCGATCTCGGCGACGCAGAGATCGGGCAGCACGCGCGGAATGTTCTCGATGAAGCCGCCGCCGGTGATGTGGGCCATCGCCTTGACGCCGCCGAGAGTGCGCATCACCTCGAGGATCGGCTTGACGTAGATGCGGGTCGGCTCGAGCAGGGCGCGGGCGATCGAGGTGCCCGGCTGGAACGGCGCCTCGTCGTTCCATTCGAGGCCGGCGGCCTTCACCAGACGGCGCACCAGCGAATAGCCGTTGGAATGGACGCCGGAGGAGCCGAGGCCGAGCAGCACGTCGCCGGGGCCCGTCGTCTTCTTCGGCAGGATCTCGTCGCGCTCGACCGCGCCGACCGCGAAACCGGCGAGATCGTAGTCGTCGGCCTTGTACATGTCGGGCATCTCGGCGGTCTCGCCGCCGATGAGGGCGCAACCGGCCATGCGGCAGCCGCGGCCGATGCTGTCGATCACCCGCTCGGCGACGTCGATGTCGAGCTTGCCGGTGGCGAAATAGTCGAGGAAGAACAGCGGCTCGGCGCCCTGCACCACGAGGTCGTTGACGCTCATGGCGACGAGGTCGATGCCGATCGTGTCGTGGATGCCGGTCTCGATCGAGATCTTGAGCTTGGTGCCGACGCCGTCGTTGGCGGCGACCAGCACCGGATCCCGGTAGCCGCAGGCCTTCAGATCGAACAGACCGCCGAAGCCGCCGATCGAGGTGTCGGCACCGATGCGAGCGGTGGCGCGGGCGATCGGCGCGATGCGCCGGACGAGAGCGTTGCCGGCTTCGATGTCGACGCCGGACTTGGCGTAGGTCCAGCTGTTCTTGCCCTCGGACATGTCGCTACTCCGCTCGGGATCTGTCGCCCGTGGGGATGGACGATCGGCGGCGCTTTGGCAAGCCCGTAACTGGACGGAGGGGCGCATATCGCCGGTTCTCCTCTTGGATGAAACGCCGTTCGGGACCACATTGGGGGGCGAGACGCCGACGACCGTGGAGAAGGGGACCCTTGGGCCGCACCATCACCATTCCGAACCTGATCTCGATCTTCCGGCTGGTGCTGGTGCCGATCGCCATCGACGCCATCCTCTCCGGACGGTTTTCGCTCGCCTTCTGGGTGTTTCTCGTCGCCGGCATCTCGGACGGCATCGACGGCTTCATCGCCCGCGCCTTCGATCAGAAATCCGAGCTCGGGTCCTATCTCGATCCGCTCGCCGACAAGTTGCTGCTGGTCTCGATCTTCGTCACCATGGCGGTGATCGGCGCGCTGCCGGTGTGGTTGGCGATCCTGGTGCTGTCGCGCGACGTTCTGATCATCGGCGGCGTCGTGCTGTCCTGGGGGCTCGGCATGCGCCTGCCGATACAGCCGAAGATGGTGTCGAAGGCCAACACCATGGCGCAGATCGGCTTCGCGGCGATGGTTCTGGCGGACAAGGCCTTCGGCTGGTTCGCCGATGGGCTGTGGACGACGGGTATGGTGCTCGTCGTCGCATTGACCGTGGTTTCCGGCGTCGCCTATGTCGTCGACTGGCTCCGCGTGATGTCGTCGGAGCCGGGAGACCCGGGCCGGGCGGGTTGAGAAAGAGCCGATGAAGTCTCGACCCGTACGCAACTCCGTCGGTGATGGCGAGGCCGAACGGGCGTCGTCGACCGGCCGGGCCGCAATGCTGACGAAATTCGGACCCACCGAAGTCCATCGGACGAATTCGAGATCGAACCATCGGGGTTCGTAGGAGAGACCGACGTGACGCTCGAACGGCAACTGCGGTTCTGGCTCGGCGCGCTCGCCGGCTTCATCCTGTTCCTCTGGCTGTTCAAGGGCGTGCTGCTGCCCTTCGTCGCCGGCATCGCGCTCGCCTATCTGCTCGACCCGGTCGCCGATCGGCTGGAGCGCATCGGCCTGTCGCGCGGCGTCGCGGCGCTGACCATCGTGCTCGCCATCTTCGTCGCCCTGGTGGTCGGCCTGATCCTCGTCGTGCCGCTGCTCGGCCATCAGCTGTCGGGCCTGCTCGATCGGCTGCCGATCCTCTTCGCCCGCCTGCAGGAACTCGCCGGCCCCTATTTCGACGGCGAGCTGCGCAAGCTCCTCGGCGGCGACGTCAAGTCGCTCGAGGGCGGCATGCAGACGGCGCTGTCGCAGGGCGCCGGCTGGATCTCCAAGGTGTTGCAGTCGCTGTGGAACGGCGGTCAGGCGATCGTCTCGGTGGTGTCGATCCTGGTGATCTCGCCGGTGGTCGCCGCCTACATGCTGGTCGATTGGGATCGCATGATCGCCCGCATCGACGATTGGGTGCCGCCGCGCCATCGCACCACGGTGCGCCTGCTCGCCGGCCGCATGAACGACGCCGTCTCCGGCTTCGTCCGCGGACAGGTGTCGGTGTGCATCGTCATGGGGATCTATTACGGCCTCGGCCTCGCCCTCGTCGGGCTCGAATTCGGCCTGCTGATCGGCCTGATGTCGGGCCTGCTCGGCATCATCCCCTATGTCGGCTTCGGCTCGGGTCTGGTGGTCGGGTTGATCGTGGCGCTGGTGCAGTACTGGCCGGACTGGCACGGCCTGGCACTGGTGGCGGCGATCTTCGCCGGCGGTCAGGCGCTCGAAGGTTATGTGCTCACGCCGAATTGGGTCGGCCGCTCGGTCGGGCTCCACCCGGTGTGGCTGCTCTTCTCGCTCTTCGCCTTCGGCTCGCTCTTCGGCTTCGTCGGCATGCTGGTGGCGGTGCCGGCCTCCGCGGCGATCGGCGTGCTCGCCCGCTTCGCGGTCGAACAGTATCTGGCGAGCCCGCTCTATCTCGGCGAACAGGCGAAGGCCGACCCGGCGGAGCCCGGGGATGGCTGAACCGCCGCGGCAGTTGCCGCTCGCTCTGCCGGTCGCCGCCGCCTACGGGCACGAGGACTACGTCGTCGCCGAAGCCAACCGCGCCGCTTTCGATCTCGTCACCGCCGAGCACTGGCCGAGCGACGTGCTGCTGCTCGTCGGGCCGGAGGGCGCGGGCAAGACCCATCTCGCCGCGCTCTTCGCTCAGGCGACCGACGCGCGGGTGATCGCGGCGGCCGATCTCGGCGCTCACGATCCGCTGGAGGTCGCAGGGCGGGCGGTCGTGGTCGAGAATGCGGGGCAGGGGATCGACGAACGGGCGCTGTTCCATCTCCTCAACGCCGTACGCCAGAACGGCGGCCGCTGTCTGATCACGTCGCGCCAACCTCTCGTCGCCTGGGGGATCGGTCTCGCCGATCTCGCCTCGCGTCTCCGCGCGGCGACGCCGGTCGAACTCGGGCTTCCCGACGATCGGCTGCTCGAGGCGGTGCTCGCCAAGCTCTTCGCCGATCGCCAGACCACCGTCGATCCGGCGGTCGTCGCCGAACTGTTACGGCACATGGAGCGCAGCTACACCGCCGCCGTCCATCTCGTCGAGCCGCTCGACCGCGAGGCACTCGCCGCCAAGGGGCCGATCACTCGGGCGCTCGCCGCCACGGTGCTCGCCCGCGGGTTCGGGGCGGAACCGCAACTCCCCGGACTGGACGAAGCCCCTTCGACGGAAAACAATCCGTCATGAAACGAAGATAAGAACGGCGGCCGGGCGCAGCCCTGCGTCCGCGCGCGAGGAGACGTCACCGCGTGACCGCCAGGACCGAGAAGACCCCCGTCCCCGACGCCGCCGAACTGATCGGCAGCCCGTCGCGCTTCCTCAACCGCGAACTGTCGTGGCTCGCCTTCAATCGGCGGGTGCTGGAGGAGAGCGCCAACACCGACCATCCGCTGCTCGAGCGGCTGCGCTTCCTGTCTATCTCGGCCAACAACCTCGACGAATTCTTCATGGTGCGCGTCTCGGGTCTGGTCGAGCAGCAGCGCGCCGGCATCCTGGCGCGCTCCGACGACGGCCTGACGCCGGCCGAGCAGCTCGTCGGCCTCGGCGAAGCGGTCGGCGAACTCACCGCCGAACAGCAGCGACTGTGGCGCGAGCTGCACGTCGAGCTTCAGAACGCCGGCATCGTCCTGGTCGACGGCGACGGCCTGACCGGCCCCGAGCGCAAGTGGCTGGAGAGCCACTTCCTCGCCCACATCTTCCCCGTCCTGACGCCGCTCGCCTGCGATCCGGCGCATCCCTTCCCCTTCATCCCCAACCTCGGCTTCTCGCTGGTGCTCGATCTGGTGCGCAGCGGCGGCCGCAGCGGCGAGGGGATGACGGCGCTGATCCGCATGCCCTCGACCCTGACCCGCTTCCTCGAGCTGCCGGCCGTCGAGGGCCAGCCCGGCGTCAAGCGCTTCATCGCGCTCGAGGCGGCGATCTCGCTGCACATCGAGGGGCTCTTCCCCGGCTACAAGGTCAAGTCGAAGGGCGTCTTCCGCGTCATCCGCGACAGCGACATCGAGATCGAGGAAGAGGCCGAAGACCTCGTCCGGGTGTTCGAGTCGATGCTCAAGCGCCGTCGCCGCGGCAGCGTCATCCGGCTCGAGATCGAAAGCTCGACCCCGGAGCGTCTGCGCGACTTCGTCGCCGAGTCGCTCTCCTGTGACGCCGACGGGGTGTTCCTGGTCGAGGGTCTCCTCGCCCTCAACGAACTCTCCGAACTCGTCTCGATCGATCGGCCGGAGCTGAAGTTCGGTCCCTATGCGCCGCGCTTCCCCGAACGCATCCGCGAATTCGGCGGCGACTGCTTCGCGGCGATCAAGGCCAAGGACCTCGTCGTCCATCACCCCTACGAGAGCTTCGACGTCGTCATCCAGTACCTGATGCAGGCGGCGCGCGATCCCGACGTGGTGGCGATCAAGCAGACGCTCTATCGCACCTCCAACGACAGCCCGATCGTCAAGGCGCTGTCGGAAGCCGCCGACGCCGGCAAGTCGGTGACCGCCGTCGTCGAGCTCAAGGCGCGTTTCGACGAAGAGGCGAACATCCGCTGGGCCCGCGATCTCGAGCGCGCCGGCGTGCAGGTGGTCTTCGGCTTCATGGAGCTGAAGACCCACGGCAAGCTGTCGATGGTGGTGCGCCGCGAGCAGGGACAGCTCGCGACCTATTGCCACATCGGCACCGGCAACTACCACCCGATCACGGCGCGGATCTACACCGACCTCAGCTATTTCACCGCCGATCCGGCGATCGGCCGCGACGTCGCGCGGATCTTCAACTTCATCACCGGCTATGCCCAGCCCGAGGAACTCGAGCGCATGGCGGTGAGCCCGTTGTCGATGCGACAGCGCCTCGTCGGCCACATCGAGGCCGAGATCGAGCACGCCAAGGCCGGCCGGCCGGCGCAGATCTGGATGAAGATCAACAGCCTCGTCGACCCGCGCATCATCGACAAGCTCTACGAGGCGAGCCGGGCCGGGGTGAAGATCGACATCATCGCCCGCGGCATCTGCTGCCTGCGCCCCGGGGTGCCGGGCCTGTCGGAGAACATCCGGGCGAAATCGATCGTCGGCCGCTTCCTCGAGCACTCCCGCGTCTTCTGCTTCGGCAACGGCCACGGCCTTCCCTCGGCGCAGGCGATCGTCTACATCGGATCGGCCGACATGATGCCGCGGAATCTGGACCGGCGCGTCGAGGTGCTCGCTCCGATCACCAACCCGACGGTGCACGAACAGATCCTCGATCAGATCCTGGTCGCCAACCTGAAGGACAACCAGCAGAGCTGGCGCCTCCTTCCCGATGGCGGCCACGAACGGATCCATCCGGCGGAGGGCGAAGAGCCCTTCAATGTGCACAAGTACTTCATGACCAACCCATCGTTGTCGGGCCGTGGCAAATCCTCCAAGACAGACCAGCCGCGCAGCATCGTCCGCAACCGGCGCAAGTGAGCCGGGCTGGCAGGGCCTCGTCTGCGACCCGAACGCGCCCGGCCGGATGGGTGGAGCGGCGCCGATCGCCGTCATCGACATCGGCTCCAACTCGGTGCGTCTGGTCGTCTACGAGCGCCTGACCCGCGCGCCGACGGTGATCTTCAACGAGAAGGTGCTGGCCGGCCTCGGCAAGGGTCTGTCCAAGACCAACACGCTCGGCGACGGCCCGGTGCGCAGCGCGCTCGCCGCGGTCAAGCGCTTCAAACACATCGCCGACCAGTGCGGCGCGGCGACGCTGCACGTTCTCGCCACCGCCGCGGCGCGCGAGGCGAAGAACGGCAAGCGCTTCGTCGCCGAACTCGAGCGGATCTGCGACGTCCCGGTGTCGGTGCTGACCGGCGCCGACGAGGCACGCCTCGCCGCCTTCGGCATCGTCGCCGGCATCCACGACGCCGACGGCATCGCCGGCGACCTCGGCGGCGGCTCGCTGGAGCTCGTCGACATCAAGGGCGACGACATCGGCGAAGGCCTGACCTATCCGCTCGGCGGCATCCGCCTGTCCGAAGCGGCGGAGGGCTCGATCCGCAAGGCCGAGCGCATCGCGCAGCAGGTGCTGGAGAATTCGCAGGTCCTCGCCGGTCTCGAGGGGCGCAGCTTCTACGCCGTCGGCGGCACCTGGCGCTCGCTCGCCAAGCTGCACATGCACCAGATCGACTACCCCCTCCACGTCATGCACAACTACGCCCTGCCGGCGGAGGTGGCGCTCGACCTGTGCAAACTGGTCGGCCGCGGCGCGGTGGAGACCCTGCCGAAGATCGAGACGGTATCGAAGCAGCGCCGCGACCTGCTGCCCTTCGGCGCCGTGGTGCTCGCCCAGATCATCAAGGCCGGCAAGCCGAAGGACGTCGTGCTGTCCGCCCTCGGGCTGCGGGAAGGCCACCTCTACGAGCTGCTGACGCCGGAGGAACGCCGCCACGATCCGCTGATCGACGCCGCCAAGGAACTGGCGTTCCTGCGCTCGCGCTCGCCGCGTCACACCGAGGAGATGGCGACCTGGACCGAGATGGTCTTCCGCGCCATGGGCATCGGCGAGACGCGCGAGGAGGCCCGCCTCCGGGTCGCCGCCTCGCACCTGACCGACATCGGCTGGCGGGCGCATCCCGACTATCGCGGCGAGCAGAGCCTCAACATCATCTCCAACGCCGGCTTCATCGGCGTCGACCACCCCGGCCGCGCCTATCTGGCGCTCGCCAGCTACTACCGCCACATGGGGATGATCGACGACGCGCTGAGCCCGAGCGTCGCCAAGCTCGCCACGCCGCGGCTGATGGAGCGCGCCAAAGCGCTCGGCGCCGCCTTCCGCGTCGCTTTCATCCTGTCGGCGGCGATGCCCGGGATCATCCTCGACGCCAAGGTGAGCCGCGGTGTCGGCAGCCTGATCCTCGATCTGCCGCCGCACCTCGCCGATCTCGACGGCGAGGTTCTGCAGCGCCGCTTCCGTCAGCTCGCCAAGCTCGCCGGGCTCGACTCCGAGATCCGGACCCCATGAGCCGGGACGGCGACCCGGAGAAACCGAGCCGGGACGGCGACCGGGAGAAATCGAGCCGGGACGGCGATTCCGGAAATCCGCGCCGCTCCGGCGAGATCCGACGGGTCGAGGATCTTCTGGCCCGCGGCCTCGTCGATCCCGCCCGCGCCGAAGCGATAGGCCGGGTGGTCGATCGTTTCGCCCTGGCGATCACCGACGACATGGCGGCGCTGATCGACCCCGACGATCCCGACGATCCGATCGCCCGCCAGTTCGTCCCCGACGAGAGCGAACTCGACCGCCGCGCCGACGAGGTCACCGATCCGATCGGCGACGGCGTCCATGCCGCCGCGCCCGGCATCGTCCATCGCTACCCCGACCGGGTGCTGCTCAAGCCCACCCATCTGTGCCGGGTCTACTGCCGCTTCTGCTTCCGCCGCGAAGCCGTCGGCCACGGCGAGGCGACGCTCACGGAAGCCGAGATCGACGCGGCGCTCGCCTATGTGGCGGCGCGGCCGGAGATCTTCGAGGTGATCCTGACCGGCGGCGATCCGCTGGTTCTCTCCGACCGGCGGCTGTCGCTGCTCCTCGACCGCCTGGAAGCGATCCCCCACGTCGAAGTGGTGCGCATCCACTCGCGCATCCCGATCGTCGATCCGGGACGGGTGACGGCGGAGACGGCGCGGACCTTCCGCCGGCGCTTCGCCACCTGGATGGTGGTGCACGCCGATCATCCCCGCGAGCTGACGCCCGCCGCCGCCGAGGCGATCGGCCGGTTGGTCGACGCCGGGGTGCCGGTGCTCTCGCAGACGACGCTGCTCGCCGGGGTCAACGACGACGCCGAAGTGCTCGAGGCGCTGTTCCGCCGATTGGTGGCGCTCAGGGTGAAGCCCTACTACCTCCACCACCTCGACCGGGCCGAGGGGACCGCACGGTTCCGCGTGCCGGTCGAGCGCGGACGCGCCCTCGTGACCTCCCTGCGCGGCCGGCTCACCGGCATCGCCCAGCCGACCTACGTCCTCGACATCCCCGGCGGCCAGGGGAAGGGGCTGAATGGCGACGATCCGCGATCCGGAGCGGGGGAGGGGGAGGGGCGGGCGACACGCCGCTGGCGGGTCACCGCCCCGGACGGCGGATCCCACGATTGGGACGGGTGAGACGGCTTCGCATACCCGCGTCGCCGGCATTCCACCCCGTCGTAACCACGGATGGGACACCCCTCTCTTTTCAGCGATCTCCGAATGAGTTATGGGGCTTAATCAGGGAGTAACCGGTGCGGATGAATCATGGGGATCGAAAGATCCGCACGCGCCGGGTGGGGTTGTGGCAGTTCCCCGGAATCGGTGTCGAGGTCGCAGGAGCGACGCGGGAACCGGCAGCCGTCGTGATCGACGGTCCGACGGACGGAAGTCCTCGGTTGGCCGGTGATTGAAAAGGACACGTCGATGAGCCAGCCGAAGACGACCATCGTGGTCCGCGCGAGGATCGCCGTCACCGGATCGGTCGTCGTCGCCGCCGGCATGCTGCTCGCAGGCTGCGCCACTTCCAACACCAAGACCGCATTGCTCTCCGGCGCCGAGCCGGTCGAGCGCGTCGTCGGCCCTCACGACAAGGTCACGCCGGGCGGCGGCCGCTATCAGGTCGGCAAGCCCTATACCATCGGCGGCAAGACCTATTATCCGCACGAGGATCGCAACCTCGATCAGAGCGGCGTCGCCTCCTGGTACGGCGGCGACTATCACCACGGCACCAAGACCGCCAACGGCGAGGTCTTCGACCGTGGCGCCATCTCGGCGGCCCACAAGACCATGCCGCTGCCGTCCTATGCGCGGGTGACCAACCTCTCCAACGGGCGTTCGCTCGTGGTACGCGTCAACGACCGCGGCCCCTATGTCGGCAGCCGGATCGTCGACCTCTCCGAGAAAGCCGCCGAGCTGCTCGAGATGAAGCGTTACGGCCTCGGCAAGGTCCGCGTCCAGTACATCGGCCGCGCCGGTCTCGCCGGCTCCGACAACCGCGTTCTCGCCGCCACTCTGCGCGGACCGGGTATGAATTCCGGCCACGACGAGCGCACGCTCGTCGCCCAGGCCGATCTCGGCACCGGACCGCGGCGCGCTCTCCCGAGCATGCCGACGCTGGTGGCTTCCGCCGACACGCCGGCGCCGGTCGTCGGCGCCGCTCGGGCGAGCCTCTTCGGGCAGGCGCGCGCCACCGCCCCGGCGAGCACGACGCGCGGCGTCGCCTTCGTGCCCGTCGCCGATGCGAACTCCTTCGAACTCGCCGGCGTCGATCCGGCGACGATCCGCGCCGCGCTCCTGGCCTCCAAGCATGCGCCGGCGACGAGTGTCGCCGCGACCATGGAGCCGGCCTCCGGCGGTCCGATGTCGATTCTGCCGCTCGCGACGAACCCGGGCGCCGTCGCGACGAGCGACGACGAAGGCGCGACCAGCCTGCCGTCGCGCACCTCGTCCTATGCGGCCGGCGCGCGGATCTCGTCGGCCCACGCGATCTTCCGGACGATGGGCGACGGCGACCGCCTCGCCGCCCTCGTCGACTGATCCCGACCCCGCTTCCCGACCGATTTTCGCCCTGCTCTCAGGGTCTCGGAGGGTGGGAAAACGGCGCGCCGTGGTGTGCGGACGCCACTTTCTCTATGCTGGAACGAGGATCGAGAATCGACGTGCGTCGGGCGGGGAGGCCATGCTCGCCGGGCGCGCGCGAGAGGGGCGGTGATGGCGGTGATTGCCGGTGGAATCTCGGGTTCGACGATGCGGGTCGCAGCGCGTCTGGCGGCGGCGGCGCTGTGTCTGGCGCTGGTGGCGGCCGGAAAGCCGGCGGTGCCCGGCAAGGCCGGACAGGCGCAGAACGGCGCCATGGAGACCAAGGCGGACATCGCCCTTCTGGTAGACCACGCCACCGGGGCGGTGCTCTTCGAGAAGAACGCCGACAAGCCGTTTCCGCCGGCCAGCCTCACCAAGATGATGACCATGTCGGTCACCTTCCGCGAGATCAAGGAAGGCCGGCTGTCGCTCGACGGCGAATTCACCGTGTCGGAACACGCCTGGCGGACCGGCGGCGCGCCGTCGCGCACCTCGGCGATGTTCGCGCCGATCCATTCCAACGTGAAGATCCTCGATCTTCTGCAGGGCGTCATGGTGCAGTCGGCCAACGACGGCGCCATCACCCTCGCCGAAGGCATCGCCGGCACCGAAGCCGGCTTCGCCGAGAAGATGAACGCGCGGGCCAAGGAACTCGGCATGGAGGCGACGACCTTCGCCAATCCGACCGGCCTGCCGGACCCCGGCAACCGCACCACGGCGCGCGATCTGATCAAGCTCGCCGAGAACCTGATCGTCGAGTACCCCGACCTCTACAAGATCTATTCGCAGGCGGAGTTCACCTACAACAAGATCCGCCAGTTCAACCGCAACCCGCTGCTCAAGGCCTTTCCCGGCGCCGACGGCATCAAGACCGGATACATCAAGGAATCCGGCTACAATCTCGTCGGATCGGCGGTGCAGAACGGCCAGCGGCTGATCGTCGTCATCGGTGGGGCGGCGAACGAGAAGGACCGCGCCGAGGACGCCCGCAAGCTGCTCGACTGGGGCTTCCGCACCTTCGAGACGGTGCACCTCTACGGCGCCGGCGAGACGATCGGCGAGGCCTCGGTGTTCGGCGGCCTCACGTCGGGCGTCAAGGTCGCCTCGCCCAGACCGGTCGACATCCTCATCCAGCGCGGCAGCCGCGACAAACTGAAGGCCCACGTGGTCTACACCGGCCCGCTCAAGGCGCCGGTGGTCAAGGGCCAGCCGATCGGCCGGTTGGTCGTCACCCGCAACGACTCCGTGGTGCAGGAGATCCCGGTCGAAGCGGCGGAATCGGTCGAGCGCGGAACGCTGCGCCAGCGCGCCATCGACGGCACCCGCGAAGTCCTCATCGGTCTGCTGCGGCGATGAGCGACGACGACGCGCCCGCCACGCTCGCGACGACGGCGCCGGAAAGGGCCGGGCGCGGGCGTTTCATCACCTTCGAAGGCGGGGAGGGGGCCGGCAAATCGAGCCGGGTCGGCGAACTCGCCGACCACCTGCGCCGTCGCGGCTTCGAAGTGGTGGTGACGCGCGAGCCCGGCGGCTCGCCGGGGGCGGAAGCGGTGCGCCACGTGCTCCTCTCCGGCGCGGCGGAGGCTTTCGGGCCGCTCGCCGAGGCGATCCTCTTCGCCGCGGCGCGCGCCGATCACGTCGACCAGACGATCCGCCCGGCGCTGGAGCGCGGCGCCTGGGTGATCTCCGATCGCTTCTACGATTCCACCCGCGTCTACCAGGGCACGACCGGCGACGTCCCGGCCGAACACGTCGCGGCACTCGAGGAGATCGCCGTCGACGACGTGCGACCGGATCTCACCGTTCTCCTCGACGTGCCGGCGGCGATCGGCATGGCGCGCGCCGCGGCGCGCCGTGGCGCCGATGTCGCCGACCGCTTCGAGAAGGAGGAGGAGAAGGTGCACGAGCGCCGCCGCCGCGCCTTCCTGACGCTGGCGCGCGCCGAACCGAAACGTTTCGTCGTCGTCGACGCCTCGCAGGATCCGGAAACGGTCGCCGACGCCGTCTGGTACGGGGTATGTTCGCGCCTCGGGCTCCCCGAGAAGGACTGAACCGCTCCATGGCCCTGCGCAGCACCGCCGTCACCGATGCCGCCCCCGAGGTCGACGCCCTCGACGGCTTCGTCCTGCCGCGTCAGCGTGGCGATCTGGTCGACCAGGGCGCGGCGGAGCGCACGCTGCTCGACGCCTATCGCTCCGGCCGCATCCATCACGGCTGGATCCTCGGCGGCCCCAAGGGCATCGGCAAGTCGACGCTCGCCTTCCGCTTCGCCCGTTTCGTCCTCACCCATCCCGACCCGCGCGCCCCCGAGGTGCAGGCGGCCCGCGATCTCTCCGTCGACATGGGCGGCGCGGTGGCACGGCGTATCGCCGGCGGCGCCCACACCGATCTCCTGCATCTGCGCCGGCCGTGGGACGAGAAGAACAAGCGCTTCAAGACCGACCTGCCGATCGACGAGATCCGCCGCACCGTGTCGTTCTTCGGCTCGACGGCGGGCGAGGGCGGCTGGCGCATCGCCATCGTCGATGCCGCCGACGATCTCAACGCCAATGCCGCCAACGCCCTCCTCAAGGTGCTGGAGGAGCCACCGCCGCGCTCGCTGTTCCTGGTGGTCGCCCATGCGCCCGGCCGGCTCCTCCCGACCATCCGGTCGCGCTGCCGGCGCCTCGATCTCGAACGATTGCCGCCGCACCGCATCGCCGAGGCGCTCGGCGATTTCGGCGTGGAGGGCGAGCCGGCGACGCTGGCCGCTGCCGCCGACCTCGCCGACGGTAGCCTCAGGCGCGCCATCCTGCTCGTCCAGAACGACGGCGTGCGGCTGTGGCGCAGCCTCGAGAAGATCGTCGCCGGCCTGCCCGATCTCGACGTGCGCGCCGCAGAGGCGCGCGGCGGGCAGGCTTCGCAGACCCTGGTCGACGGCATCGTTCGCGCTCCCTTCGACGGCGTGGTGGTGGAGCGTCTCATCGAGCCCGGGGAGTACGTCCGGGCCGACTCGCCGATCGTGCGCGTCGCGACCGTCGATCGCCTGCGCCTGAACATCCAGGTGCCGGAGGCGCACGTCGCCTCCGCGCGCGTCGGCGCCGCCGTCTCGTTCAGCGTCTCCGCGTATCCGGAGCGAACGTGGACGGCCGCGATCGATCGCCGCGGCGTCGCGGTGGGCGCACAGAGCCGCGATGTCCTCGCCGAGGCGAGCCTCGCCAACCCCGACGGCGCGTTGCTCCCCGGGATGTTCGCCACCGTCGAGCTCACCGTGGGGGAGGACCAGCTCCCGGTCATCCCCGCGAGCGCGATCGTCACCCGCGACGGTCGCTCGCACGCCTTCGTGGAGGTGGACGGCCGCGCCATCGAGCGGGTCCTGTCGCTCGGGCCGAAGCTCGCGGGTGAGCGCGTCTCGGTCCGTCGCGGGCTCAAGGCGGGCGAGAGCGTGATCGTCGCTCCGCCGGCGGACCTCAAGAACGGAAGCGCGGTCAACTAGCCATGCAATGGCTGGCCAAGCTGTGCGTGAAGCGCCCGGTCTTCGCGAGCGTCATCACCCTGATCATCGTGGTGCTCGGCGGCTTCAGCTACCTCAAGCTCGGCGTCGACAACTTCCCCGACGTCGATATCCCGTACGTCATCGTCACGACTCGCCTCCCGGGCGCCGCCCCGGAGGAGGTCGAGAGCGAGGTCACGGACCGCATCGAGGGCTCCGTCAACACGATCGGCGGCATCGACGAGCTGCGCTCCGTCTCGACCGAAGGTGTCTCCCAGGTCATCGTCGCGTTCCGCGTGGAGAAAGACGCGGACGTCGCGACGCAAGAGGTGCGCGACAAGATCGATCTCGTCCTCGCCGACCTGCCCGAGGGCGTCGACCCGCCGGTCGTGACGCGCGTGGATCCGTCGGCGTCGGCGGTGCTCTTGCTCGCCCTGCGCTCCGATCTCGACACGCGAGAGGTCACCGAGATCGCCGACAAGAAGGTGCGCCGCCAGATCGAGAGCATCGACGGCGTCGGCCAGGTCGAGATCGTCGGCGGGCGAGCCCGCCAATACAACGTGCTGCTCGATCCGGCGGCGATGCGGGCGCACGACGTCACCGCGGCAGAGGTCTTCGCCGGTCTCGGCCGTCAGAACGTGAGCGTGCCTGGCGGCTCGCTCGAGGCCGGGCCGGCCGAGCGCACCGTGCGCGTCCGCGGTCGGGTCGAGACGGCCGAGGAGCTCGGCGCGATCGTCCTCCGCTCCACGAGCGGCCGCCCGGTGCGGGTCAGCGACGTGGCCCGCGTGGAGGCCGGGATGGCAGAGGAGGAGACGTCGGCGCGGCTGGACGGCGAGCCGGTCGTCTTGC
>CALMYM010000347.1 GCA_937873675.1 uncultured Alphaproteobacteria bacterium
GGCGGCGTCTTCTTCGCCGCGATGATCGCAGCGCTGCTGGCGCCCGGCCTCGGGGTCGGCTTGGCGACGTCGATCCTCTGGCGCCATCTCGGCATCGAGAACGGCCCCGCGCTCGCGATCCTCGCCCAGTCGAGCCGGATCGCCGCTTGCACCATGGCGCTGTTCCTGATGCGGTTGGCGAGCCTCGATCGGGGCCTCGAACGCGCCGCCGTCGACCTCGGCGCCTCGCCGGCGCTGGTGTTACGGCACATCCTCGCCCCGCATCTGGCGCCGAGCCTGCCGATCGCCGCCATCGCCGCTTTCGCCCTGTCCTTCGCCGACCACGATGCGACCATCGCCGCCATCGGCGCCGACCGCACCTTCGTCACCGAACTCACGGCGCGGATCGTCGCCGGCCCGTCGCCTGCGATCGACGCCACCGGCCTCGTCGGCGCGGCCCTGGTGATCGCGGCGCTCGTCGCCGTCGTGACGCGGGCGTGGTCCGCCCGTCAGGACCCCTGATCGCCGCGCGGCGTGCGCGCCTCGTTCTCTCCGGCCACCGCTTCCGGCTCCGGCTCGCCCCAGGTCTCGACCGTGGCGAAGCCCTCGAGGCCGTCGCGGTCGTCCTCGAAGGCGTGGTCCACCTCGACGAAAGTGTCGGGATAGAAGCCGTTGAAGCGCGTCCGCAGCGACAGCGAATAGGCGCCGATGTGGCCGATCTCGATGAAGTCGCCGGTGTCGACCGTCGACGGCAGCCAGAACGGCCGCGACAGGATGTCGACCGAATCGCAGGTCACGCCACAGATGCGGAAATCGTCGAGCCGGGTCGGATCACCCACCCGCCGCTTGCGCGCCGGATCGGGAATGAGGCGGGCCGGCCGGGTGATCTTGCCGGTCCAGCTGTCGGAGAGCGATCCCCAGATCCCGTCGTTGATGTAGATGCGTTTGCCGTCGCGGAGCAGCACTCGGACGATAACCGACAGCGAGCGGGCGACCATCACCCGCCCCGGTTCGGCGACGAGGTCGACATCGTCGAAACCGTGCCGAGCGACGTCGGCGGCGATGTCGCGGGTGAGCCGCGCCGGATCCGGCACCCCCTTCTCCGGTCCACGCGGATCGCGACCGTAGGGCGCGGGGAAGCCGCCGCCGATGTCGAGCCCGACGATCTTCACCCCGGCCTGACGGCGCACCTGTGCGGCGAGCGCCAGCGCCGTGTCGTAGGTGGCGATGTCCTCGACCTGGGAGCCGACGTGGAAGCAGATCCCCGGCCGGAAGCCGTGCCGCTCCACCCGCTGCAACAGCTCCACCGCTTCGCCCGGCGCCGCGCCGAACTTCTTCGAGAGTTCGTAGGCCGCATGGCCCTTGGTGGCGAGGCGGACGAAGAGCGAGATCTCGCCGGGATCGAGGTCGAGCGCCTGGACGACGAGACGGATCTTCTCGAACTCGTCCGGGTGATCGAGCGCCATGGTGCGGATCGAGAACCGCTCGAGCGCCGTGCGGATGTCGGAGAGCGCCTTGACCGGATGCATGTAGAGCTGCTCGGCCTCGGGCGCGACGCCGGCGACCGCCTCGAACTCGTGGCGCGAGGCGACGTCGAAAGCGCCGACGCCGGCTTCGGCGATCGTCTTCAGCACGAAGGGCTCGCCGTTGGTCTTGACCGCATAGGCGACCTTGCCCGGGAACGCCTCGAGGAAGGTCTTCACGTCGCGGGTGAGCACCTTCGGCCGGAAGCAGTAGACCGGCGTGTCCGGCCTCAGCTTCAGCGCCGCCTCGCGGCCGGTCTCGAACCTCGGCATGGTCATGGGCATCCTCCCGACGTGGTCGTCGAGAGGATCGTGCAGGATCGGATCACCGTCCAGTGACGCGATGTACGCCGCCGCTCATTCCTCGAGATCGGAGTCGTCGGCCCAACCGTCGTCGAGGCCGCCGCTCTTCGAGCCTTCGCCGATCGAGCCGGTGATGATCGAATCGTCCTTGAAGAAGGAGAACATGCGGCCGCCGGCCGGCACCGGGATGTCGCCGCCGCGACAGACGCGTCGCCCCTTGGAATGGCGGGCGAGATCGAGATGCAGATGGTCCTGGTGCGCCGCGTTGGCGCCCGGCCCGAGCACCGTGGTGAAGTCCTGGCAGGCGTCGCCACCGACGGAGCGCAGGAAGTTCGCTTCCGATGCGTCGGCCGATCGCCACCCGCTCTTCACCCGCACGGTACGACCGTCGGCGAGTTTGAAACCGGAGACGTCGATGGCGTTCATGTAGGCGTGTTCCGACATCTGCCGATGGCCGGAGATGTTGCGGCAGGAATAGGTGCCCATGTGTTCGACGCCGACCACCGGCTGGCCGAACTGCGCCATCGCCTGCGGCTGGACGATCCGCTCGAGCCAATTGTCGACCGCCGCCACCATCGGGCAGTTCATGTCGGTCGGCTTGTTGAGCGGCACCTTGTAGGAACGCCCGACCGCCGAGACCTTGAACGGCCGATCGGCGCCGCAGGTTCCCGGCCCGTCGTATTCGCCCATCGGACGCACGTCGGGCCCCGGCACCACGGCGCCGGAGGAGAGGCAGGCCGTCTCGGCCTTCGAACGCCAAGCGGCACGCTTCGGCCCCCACCAGGAGCCGAACAGGGAGCAGCCGCCGACCGAGCCCGCGACCGTGCAAGCGAGAACGAGATACAGAGCACGCTTCATGATCTCGACGATGCGCGCCAATTGGGAAACGGTCCGTTAACGTCGATGCGCCCGACCGCCGCGAATCGGCCGAAATGCGCGGCGAGAAGGGCGCGACCCACACGGAAACACCCGCGATGCCGCCGCGCGCCGCCGTCCCCGCTCTCCTCGCTCTCCTTCTCGCCACCGCCGCCGCGGCGGCCGAGGTGCCGCCACCACGGTGCGGCGCTCCGTGGTCTCCGGCGGAGAAGGTGGTCCACCCCCGCGCCCCCGGCGCCGCCGTCGCGGTGCCGGATCTCATGGCCCTTCCCGCCGCCGCGCCGCTCGCCCCCGGCTTGCGCGGCTCGATCCGCCGGGTCGACCTGCCGCCGGGCCTGAAGCTGGTGGCGCTGACCTTCGACTTCTGCGAGACCGCCGGCGAGGTCGCCGGTTACGACGGCGAGATCGTCGACGAACTGCGTCGCCGCAGGATCCCCGCCACGCTCTTCGTCGGCGGCCACTGGGCCGCCACCCACCCCGGCCGCTTCGGCGAGATGGCCGCCGATCCGCTCTTCGAGATCGCCAACCACACCTGGACCCACGCCAATCTGCGCTTCGCCGAGGGCGACAGGCTGAGGCGCGAGATCCTCGCCCCCGAGGCCGCCTTCCGCGCCGCCGTCACCGGACCGCTGTGCCCGCGCCCCGAGGCCTGGAGCGCGACGAAACGATCGAAATACCTGCGCTTCCCCTTCGGCGCCTGCGACGCGCGCTCGATGGCGGCGGTGAACGACGCCGGCATGGCGGCGATCCAGTGGGACGTGTCGACCGGCGATCCCTCGCCCTTCGTCTCCGCCGACGCGATCGTCGCCACGACGCTGGCCGCCGTCCGTCCCGGCTCGATCGTCCTCGCTCACGCCAACGGCCGCGGCTTCCGCACCGGTACCGCCCTGCCGCGCATCCTCGACGGCCTGACGAAGCGCGGCTATCGCTTCGTCACGGTCGGCGAACTCCTCGCCGCCGGCCGGCCGGTGATCACCGAGACCTGTTTCGACGCCCACCCCGGCGACACCGACAAGTACGACGCCCGCGGCCGCCGGCCGAACCCCAAGCCTCTGCCCGACCCGCAGAAGCCGGGCGCTCCCGCCGGACCGAAAACCGACGTACCGAAGACCTCGGCGCCGCCGGCCCCGCCGCCGTTGCGCCCGTCCCTCGTGAGGCCGACGCCATGACGACGCCCGTCCCCCGCGCCCCCTTCTCGGCCGAGACCCACGATCTCGGCGTCTGCGTCCTCGGCCCGCTCGGCGACGACGTCGAGGAGATCGCCGGTCGTATCGCCACCCTCGACCCCTGGGCCTCGATGGGACGGCCGACATCGAGCTTCGTCGCCTACATGACCCGGCCGATGGCGGCGACCTTCCGCTATGCGGTGCGCCTCGACGGCCGCCCGGTCGGCTTCCTGTCGCTGCGCTACCCGTTCATGCGCGGCCCCTACGTCGAGGTCCTCGCCCTCTTCGAAGAGGCGCAGCGCCGCGGCATCGGCCGGGCGATCGTCGAGTGGATGGGCCGCGAGGTCGAAGGCGAGGCGACCAACATCTGGCTCTGCGTCACCGATTGGAACGCCCCGGCCCGCGCCGCCTATGCCGCGCTCGGCTTCGTCGAGGTGGGGCCGATCCCCGACATCGCGATCCTCGGCCAGACCGAGTTCTTCCTGCGCAAGGCGCTCGGCCCACCGCTCCTCTGATCGATCGCGACGCGGAGAGCGGGCGCGACGCGAGGATCGACATCCCGCCGCCCCTTTCCCTTTGCGATCGATGAGCCCATTCTTCTCGTGTTCGACCGTTTCGCGACAGGAGGCGACCCGCCATGGAGACGATCCTGATCACCGGTGCCAACCGCGGCATCGGCCTCGCCCTCGTCGAAGCCTTCGCCGGCCGCGGCGATCGGGTGATCGCCACCGTGCGCAAGCCCGAGCACCTCGAGAGCCTCGCCGCGGTGATGGCGCAGAACCCCGACCGCATCGAGGTGCACCACCTCGAGGTCACCGATGCCGGCTCGCTCGCCGCGCTCGCCGAACGTCTCGCCGGTCGGCCGATCGACGTGGTGATCAACAACGCCGGCACCAAGGGCCCGGAGCGCCAGTCGACCCTCGACATGGATTTCGACGGCTGGATCGAGACGCTGAAGGTCAACACTCTGGCGCCGCTCGCCGTCGCCCAGGCGTTCCTGCCCAACCTGCGGCTCGCCCCGCATCCCAAGATCCTCTCGGTGTCGAGCGGCATGGGCTCGATGGCCTTCGCCCGCTCCGAACACGTCGCCTATCGCAGCTCGAAGGCGGCGCTGAACAAGGTGGTGCAGTGTCTGGCCACCGACCTCAAGGGCGAAGGCATCGCCGTCGCCGTCTGCCATCCCGGATGGGTGAAGACCGAGATCGGCGGCCCCGACGCCGAGATCTCACCGGAGATGAGCGCCACCGGCATCACCCGCATCGTCGACCGCATGAGCCTGTCGCACTCGCCGGAATTCCTCGCCTGGGACGGCGCCACCGTGCCCTGGTGAGCGCCCTCCGCCGCGCCCGAGCCCCACGCCGGCACCGCTCTTTTTCGCTGGTGCGGAAACTTTTTGTCGGAATTCGACGGCATTGCAGCGACGAATTGCACTTCCGCGAGGTGACACTCGCATTTACCCTTCGTTCATAGACAGAAGAAGCGAGGGAGGAACGATATGACAGCCATGCTGAGCCGGACCGTCGAAGTCGTCATGGTCAGTGCCGCGTTCTTCGTCGTCACCGCCATCGTCGTCGGAATTCTGTGAGGTCGGCGTGGATGTCCCGAGCGGTCCCACCGCTCGCATCCGAGGCCCGAGCGATCCCACCGCTCGCACCCGTTTCGAAAGGCCCGGTCGCCCGATCGGGCCTTTCGCTTTCTCCGAACGCTCCGATGCCGCCGACGCCGGCGTGTCGCGAAAGCCGCACCTTCGGGGCGACGGCGATCCTTACAGACCTTTAAGTCGACACGGTCGCGGCGTCTGATAGGCGAGAGACGGCGGCGGCACCGTGCCCGCCACCTCCTTCGCCCTCGGAGACGCCATGACCACCCTCGACACCACCGCCCGCCCCCTCGCCTGGGACCCCGTCACCAAGGCTCTGCACTGGTCGATGGCGCTTCTCATTCCGCTCGCCTGGGTGATCGGCGTCGTCGCCGACGGAGCGGCGCGCGAGACCCGCGGATCGCTGATGTTCGCCCACAAGAGCGTCGGCGTGCTGATTCTGGCGCTGCTCGCCCTGCGTCTGCTGTGGCGCGTCACCCATACCGCGCCGGAGACCGAGAAGACCCCGTTCGAGCCCTGGGCCGGCCTCGCCGCCAAGGCCGGACACGCGCTCCTCTATCTCCTGATGATCGGCGTGCCGATCGGCGGCATCGTCACCTCTTTCGCCAACGGCCGCTCGGTGCCCTTCTTCGGCCTCTTCGAGATCGCCTCGCCCTGGGCGACGAAGCAACCCTTCGAAGGCACGGTCTCGGAGATGCACGAGATCTTCGCCCATCTCCTGATGATCGTCGCCTTCGGCCACGCCGTCGCCGGCATCCTCCACCACGCGGTGCTGAAGGACCGCACGCTGATCAAGATGAAGCCCTTCGCCAAGGGCTGAGGCGAACCCGCCCGGTGGAGCGGATACGCTTCCCGTCCGCCCGCGAGGGAGGACGGGAAGCGGCGTTCCGCCGACAGCGCGGTGAGCCGCCGACGATCCCCCGCGACGGAGACGACCCCATGAAGCTCTACGGCTATTTCCGCTCCTCCGCCGCGTGGCGGCTCCGGATCGCGTTGGGTCTGAAGGGCCTCGCCCACGACGACGCCTTCGTCCATCTGCGCAAGGGCGAACAGCGCGAGGCGGCCCATCTGGCACGCAATCCTCAGGGTTTGGTGCCGGTACTCGAACTCGACGACGGCACCATCCTCACCCAGTCGCTCGCCATCCTCGAATGGCTCGAAGAGACCCGCCCGACGCCGCCGCTTCTGCCGGCCGATCCGATCGAGCGGGCGAAAGCGCGGGCCGTGGCGTTGGCGGTCGCCTGCGAAATCCATCCGGTTCAGAATCTGAAGGTGCTGAACCGGCTGCGGCGCGACGCCGGCTTCGACGATGCGCGCGTCACCGCCTGGGCGGCGACGGTCAACGCGGAAGGGTTGGAAGCCTGCGAGGCGATGGTCGCCGATCGGCCCGGCGGGTTCCTCTGCGGGGGCCGGCCGACGATCGCCGAGATCTGCGTCGTGCCGCCGCTCGGCAACGCCCGACGCTTCGGTGTCGGCGTGACGCGCTTCCCGCGGCTGCTCGCGGCCGAAGCGGCGGCGATGGACCTTCCCGCCTTCGCCGAAGCGGTGCCCGGCCGGCAGGCGGACGCGGAGTGAACCTCAGCGGGCGTCGACGGCGCCGAGCACCATGTCGACGTGGAGGGTGACGAGGTCGTCCTCGTTCATGCGGCCGCCCGGCTGGTACCATTCGCAGATGCCGGTGAGCATCCAGATCAGGGCGAAGGTGGTGACGCGCGGATCGGCGACGCGGAAGAGACCGCGTTCGGCGCCGGCTACCAGGATGTCGGTCAGCTTCTGCTCGTAGCGCTTGCGCAAGGCGACGATCGAGGCGCGGTTGTCCGGCTCCAGGCTGCGCAGTTCGGAGTTGGCGATGTAGACCAACATGCGCCGGGTCATGTGGTAGCGCAGGTGGAAACCGGCGAAGGCGATGAGCCGATCGCGCGGCTCGACGAGGTCGGCGAGCGCGGCGTCGCAGGCGGCGAGCAGCGTCTCCATGTGATCGCGGACGATGTCGTAGAGCAGCGCCTGCTTGGTCTCGAAATGATTGTAGAGCGAGCCCGGCTGGATACCGACTTCCGCCGCGGGGGGGCGAAGGCCCATCGCCGCGAGGCCGTGTGGCCAGTTCAGGCGGATACCCGCCTCGCGCACCGCCGCCGCGGTCTTCTCGCCGTTCGATCCCGTCGTGCGCGCCATGTCCCGTCCCGGTCGCTTTCCCGTCGAATGGATTAAGTCGCCGCGGAGCGCTTGGAAAGCCCTCATTTCCGAGAATGGCTCCGATGCGCCGCGGCATTCGCGGGCCGAACGCGGATCGGCCGGCGACCGGTGGGTACGCCGGCGCCAGGCGCGCGCGCCTTCTCCGAAGCGTGTAAAATTCTATGTAATTCCGTAATGAATTCTCATCGTAAACGTATCCGATCCGAATGCATTCATTCCTTCCCTACAATTGGATTCAGATTCGATTCACTCACGTCGGTCATTTCGTTCATTTCTACAGTGTATTCTGTTGATGATTTTCGAATTCCGTGGATTCACTGAGCCTGCAGAACGGAGGTCGTGATGCATACGGTTCTGATGGTCGACGACAACATGACCAACCTGGTGTTGGTGCGGCATCTGGTGACGCGGATGGAGGGGTGCGAAGCCCTCGCCTTCACCGATCCGGAAGTGGCGCTCGCCGCGCTCGCCGACACCGAGGTCGACATCGTCCTCGTCGACTACCGCATGCCGGAGATCGACGGCATCGAGTTCATCCGGCAGATGCGCGCCATGCCGCGCCACGAGCACGTGCCGATCGTCATGGTGACGACCGTCGACGAGCGCGACGTGACGATCGAGGCGCTGGAGGCCGGGGCGACCGACTTCCTCACCAAGCCGCTGGAGCCGATCGAGTTCAAGGTCCGCATGCGCAATCTGCTGGCTCTGCGTGGAGCGCAGAAGCGGCTCGCCGAACGGGCCGCCCGGCTCGACGCCGAAGTGGCGGAGAAGACGCGCGATCTGATCGAGCGCGAGCGCGAGATCATCTGGCGCCTGTCGAAGGCGACGGAGCGGCGCGACACCGACACCGGCGACCACATCGCCCGCATGTCGCGGATCTGCGGCATCGTCGCGGAGGAACTCGGCCTGCCCGAAGAGGAATGCCGTCTCGTCGAGATCGCCTCCCAGATGCACGACGTCGGCAAGGTCGGCATTCCCGACGAGATCCTGTTCAAGCCGGGACCGCTCTCTCCCGAGGAGCGCAAGGTCATGGAGACCCATGCGCAGCTCGGCTGGAACATCCTCGAGGGGTCGAAGTCGCGCCTCTTGCAGATGGCCGCCGACATCGCCGTGTCGCACCACGAGCGCTGGGACGGCCGCGGCTATCCGCGCGGTCTCGCCGGCGAAGCGATCCCGCTCGCCGGTCGCATCACCGCGCTTTCCGACGTCTTCGACGCGCTGATGTCGGTGCGTCCCTACAAGCCGGCCTGGCCGCTCGAGAAGGCGCGCGCCTTCATCGAGGAGAGCGCCGGCAAGCACTTCGATCCGGCCTGCGTCGAGGCGTTCTTCGCCCGCTGGGACGAGATCGTCGCCATCGCCGGCACCGCGCATCACGACGAAGCGGCGGCGTGAGAAACCCGTCGCGAGGCAGGTCCCCCCGGCGCCCACTTCCCCGACCCGTCAACGAAGGAACGCCCGTATGAGCCTTCGCTCGTCCCTTTTCGCCGTCGCCGCCCTGGGCTTCGGCCTGTTCGCTTCTCTCGCCGCGATCTCGTCGGCTCACGCCGGAGGGCTCACCACGCCGACCGGCGAAGTGGTGCTGACCGTCACCGGCAAGATCGCCAATTCGAACGCCGGCGGGGCCGCGACCTACGATCTGGCGATGCTGGAGGCGCTGCCCGGCCGCGCCACCGAAACCGAAACGCCCTGGACCAAGGGCAAGGTGAAGTTCGAAGGGCCGCTCGGCGCGGCCCTGCTCGACCAGATCGGCGCTTCGGGCACGACGCTGAAGATCGTCGCGCTCAACGACTACGCCGTCGAGGTGCCGGTCGAGGACTTCCGCAAGTGGCCGGTGATCCTGGCGACCCGCAAGGACGGCAAGGCGATGGCGGTACGCGACAAGGGACCGATCTTCGTCATCTACCCCTTCGATCTCGATCGCTCGCTCTACAACGAGAAGATCTTCTCGCGCTCGGCGTGGCAGGTGAAATCGATCGAGGTGCAGTGATCCGCGAGGCCCGCCGATGATCGGCGGGCCTTCGCCGCGTCTCGGCCGGAGGGTGGTCGCCATGTCGAAATCGTCGCCGAAGTGGCAGTTGGTTCGTACCGCGATCGTGCGCAACAAGGGCCTGGTGTCGCTGATCGCCGTCGGCCTGGTGCTGCTCGCCGCGGTGATCGCCTTCTTCCACGCCCTGTGGGTCCGGCAGAACTCCTCGGCGGTGAGCATCCGCGAGGACGCCCTGTGGGCGACCTATCAGACGGATCGCGAGACCGGAAAGCTGCTCCTGGCGCTCCACGATCTCGTCGACGAACGCAGCGGTGGTGCGCTCTCCGAGGTGAGCCGGCGGTTCGACATCCTCTATTCGCGCCACGAAGTGATGGAAGAAGCGGACTTCCCCGGCAAGTTCCGCTCCGACCCGAAGCTCCATGCGCTGACCGACGCCCTCGGCAGGCAGATTCACGACCTGTTGCCGCTGTTCGACCGCTTCGCGGAAGAGAAGCGCGCCACGCCGGCGGATCTCGAGACGGCGATCGAAAAGGTCACGGCGCTGCGATCCGCGACCGAGGTGCTGCTCCAGGCCACCAACCACGTGCAACTCGCCATCCAGGTGGAGGATCGCGAGGCGACCTCACGCATCTACGCCTGGCTCGCCGGCACCGTGTTGGCGCTGATGGTGGCGGTCGGCGCGGTGATCGTGATGATCTGGCGCCAGCTGAAACAGAACGAGATCTCGCGCTTCCGTCTGCAGCGCCTCAGCGAGCAACTGGGTCGTTCGGTCGAGGCGGCGGAGGCGGGCAACAAGGCGAAGTCCGCCTTCCTCGCCACCATGAGCCACGAGATCCGCACGCCGCTCAACGGTATCATCGGCACCGCCGAGTTGATGCAGACGGGCCGGCTCGACGCCGAACAGATCGATCAGCTCTCGACCATCCGCCAGTGTTCGGACGCGCTGATCGCGTTGATCAACGACATCCTCGACTTCTCCAAGCTCGAATCCGGCACGATCGATCTCGAGCGGCGGCCGGTCGATCTCGGCGAGGTGATCGACGGCGTCGTCGAGATGCTGTCGCCCAAGGCGGAAGCCAAGGGGCTCGATCTCGTCGCCTCCTATCCGCTCGCGTCCTACGAGACCGATCCGACGCGGCTTCGGCAGGTGCTGATCAATCTGGTCGGCAACGCGGTCAAGTTCACCGACTACGGTGCGGTGGTGATCCGGGCGCGCGAAGTGGTCGGTTTCGACGGCGGCCGGCGGCTGCGCATCGAGGTCGAGGACACCGGCGTCGGCATCGCCGCGAGCGCCGTCGGCCGTCTCTTCACCGAGTTCTCGCAGGCCGACGCCTCGATCGGCCGGCGCTTCGGCGGCACCGGTCTCGGCCTCGCCATCTCCAAGCGCATCGTCGAGGCGATGCAGGGGCGCATCGGCGTCGAAAGCGTCGAAGGCCGCGGCACCACCTTCTGGATCGACGTGCCGGTCGGCGTCGTCGAAAGCGCCGTCGAGGTGTTGCCCGGCGCCGGTCTCAAGGGCACGCCGCTGGCCGGCTCGCTGCTGGTGCGCACCGCGCTCGCCCGCGATCTCAGGGCGCTGGGCGTCGAGATCGTTCCGTCCTGGCAGACGAGCGTCCACATCGATGTCGCGCTCGTCGATCACGCCGGATGGGAGGCCCGCCAAGGCGGCCCGGAGGCGATCGATCCGGTCGCGGCGGTGGTCTACGGATTCGGAACCCGCGCCCTCGCCGGAAAGGTGTCGGCGGTGGTCGACGGGGCGATGACGACCCGGCGGCTCGCCCGCATCCTCACCCATCGGATGAACGGCACCGCGCCCTCGTCCGCCTTCGACGCGGCGCGGCCGCGCGGATCCGAGACACGCTTCGCCGGCCACGTGCTGGTGGTCGAGGACAATCCGGTCAATCGCAAGGTCGCGGTCGGCATCCTCACCCGCATGGGGCTGACCACCGAGACGGTGGTCGACGGCCTGCAGGCGGTCGAACGCCTCGCCAAAGGTGGCGTCGACCTCGTGCTGATGGACATGCAGATGCCGGTGATGGACGGTCTCGAGGCGACCCGGCGGATCCGTGCCGACGGCGGCGTCTCGGCGGCGGTGCCGATCGTCGGCCTCACCGCCAACGCCTTCGCCTCCGACCGCGCGGCCTGTTTCGACGCGGGCATGAACGACTTCGTGATGAAGCCGGTCACCCGCGATCGTCTCCAGGCGGCGCTGGCGGCGCATCTGCCGGAGACCGAAGAGGCCGCGCCGATCGACGCCACCCCGGCGGCTCATCCGGAAGCGACCGGCGAAGCGTCGAGCGTGCTCGATCTCGCCCACCGCCGTCATCTCGCCGAGCAGATCGGCGACGAGGGCGTCGCCGAACTGACCGAGGTCTTCGTCGCCGACGCGGCGGCACTGCTCGAGGAGCTCGCCGGCGCCTACGAGGCGGGCGACGGTGCCGGAGTGCGGCGGGTGCTCCACACCCTGACCGGTGCGGCGTCGAACGTCGGCTGCGCCGGCGTCGTGGCGGCGATCGCGGCGATCCGCGAGGTCGGCGTCATGGAGTGCCCCGATCTCGTCGGCCGGCTCGGGGCGGCGGTGCTGGCGGCGCGTGAGGCGCTCGAGGCGGAAGCCGCGGCCCCTGCGCCGGCGACCCGGGTCGCCTGAGAGGCACGGACCTTTTCGGTCGACGGGTCTCTCGCGGAGGCCCTTCATGGTGAGGTGCCCGGTCACGGACCGGGCCTCGAACCACGAAGGGACGACCGGCACGGCGCGTCGCGACGGACCGGGCGGCCTCAGAATTCGACGTCGAGTTCGTCGAGTTCCTCGGGCTCGGCGAGTGCCTCGGCGATCCACGTCTGCATCGGCGCCCAGTTCATGATGGTGCGGCGATAGTCTTCGCAGACCGGGTCGAGCTTCACGTCGTAGGTGGTGAAGCGGGCGGCGACGGGGGCGTACATGGCGTCGGCGAGCGTCGGCGTCGCGCCGAACAGGAACGGCCCCTTCGAGACGGCGAGCGCCTCCGTCCAGATGGTGCGGATGCGTTCGATGTCGCCGTTGGCACCGGCCCAGACCTTGAAGTTCGGATAGTGCGCCTTGAGGTTCATCGGCAGCGCCGAGCGCAGGTTGGCGAAGCCGGAATGCATCTCGCCGGCGATCGAGCGGCAATGGGCGCGGGCGACCCGATCCTTCGGCAGGATGCCGGCCTTCGGCTTCAGCTCGTCGAGGTATTCGCCGATCGCCAGCGTGTCCCAGATGTCGAGACCGTCGTGGGTGAGGCAGGGCACCAGGAACGACGGCGACAGCAACAACAGCTCGGCGCGGGTGTTCGGGTCGTCGATCGGCAGGGTGCGCTCCTCGAAGGCGAGCCCGCTCATGCGGCAGAGCAACCAGCCGCGCAGCGACCAGGACGAGTAGTTCTTGCTCGAGATGGTGAGCGTCGCCGTGGACATCGAACCCGTCCTCCCTGGACCGAGATCCGCGCGATCGGCCGGGTCTCGTATGGCCACGGGGATCGACGAAGGGCGGCCCGTGGAATGTGAGAATTATCTCGCACGTGCGAGCAAATTGCACTAGGCTTTTCACGTATCGCAGCCGTCAGGGGAGAGATCGGCGGCGATGCCGTAACTTCCTTCGCCGGTGACGGGTCGATGCTCTATCTCGCCTACGAGAGCCAGAACGGGCTCATGGACCCTATCCGCACGGTCGCCGTGTCGATGCTGCGGATGCTCGGGACGGGCGGCGCGAACGGCGCCTCGTCGAGCTTCGCCTCGCTGGCGGCCGCCTACGAGATGATCGCTCGCGCCGGCCTCAGCCACACCCGCCCGTCCTACGGCATCGACGAGGTGATGGTCGGCAACGAGATGGTGAAGGTCGAGGAGAAGCCGCGCTTCGTCGCGCCCTTCGGAACGTTGCTGCATTTCAAGAAGGACGTGTCGACGCCACAGCCGCGGGTACTGGTGGTGGCGCCGCTCTCCGGTCACTTCGCGACGCTGTTGCGCAACACTGTGAAGACGCTCTCCTCCGAGCACGACGTCTACATCACCGACTGGCACAACGCCCGCGACGTGTCGCTGGCGCGCGGCGGCTTCGGCTTCGAGGACTACGTCGAGACGCTGATCACCTTCCTGCAGATCATGGGGCCCGGCACCCACGTGGTGGCGGTGTGCCAGCCCTGCGTCCAGGTGATGGCGGCTGCGGCGGTGATGGCGGCGCCCGATGACCCCGCGCAACCGCGATCGATGACGCTGATGGCCGGCCCGATCGACACGCGCGTCAACCCGACCAAGGTCAACGAGTTGGCGACGTCGAAGCCGATCGAGTGGTTCGAACGCAATCTCATCGCCTCGGTGCCGGGGCGTTATTCGGGCGCCGGACGGCGGGTCTATCCCGGCTTCGTCCAGCTCTCCGCCTTCATGTCGATGAACATGGATCGCCACATCAAGGCGCACACCGAGCTCTACGAGAACCTGGCCAAGGGCGAGCACGAGAAGGCCAAGGCGACCAAGGATTTCTACGACGAGTATTTCGCCGTGCTGGATCTCGCCGCCGAGTTCTATCTCGAAACGGTGAAATGGGTCTTCCAGGAGGCGCGGCTGCCGCGTGGCGAGATGACCTTCCGCGGCTCGAAGATCGACACCCGTGCCATCCGCCGCACGGCGCTTTTGACGGTGGAGGGTGAGCGCGACGACATCTGCGCGCTCGGCCAGACCTCGGCGGCGCACGATCTGACGCCGTCGCTGAAGCCCTACCGCAAGCGCCACCACATGCAGGCCGGCGTCGGCCACTACGGCGTCTTCTCCGGCAAGCGCTGGGAGCACCAGATCTACCCGATCGTCAGGAACGTCATCCTGGCGTCGGAGTGATCGCCGCTTCTCTCCCTCACCACCCCTCGCGCACCGGCGCCGGCAGGATCTCGCCTTCGCAGGTACCGAAGCCGACCGAGACGCCGTCCCGCTTCGCCCGGCCGGTGAAGATCACCGTGTCGCCGTCCTCGAGGAAGGTCCGGGTCGATCCGTCGGCGAGCGTGATCGGCCGCGTGCCGTTCCAGGTGAGCTCGAGCAGCGAGCCGAGGCTGTCCGGCGTCGGCCCCGAGATCGTGCCCGAGCCGATGATGTCGCCGACGTTCATGGCGCAGCCGCCGATCGCGTGATGGGCGAGCTGCTGCGCCGTCGACCAGTACATGTGGGCGAAGTTGGTCCGCGCGATCACCGTCGCGTCCGCCGCCCCCTTCGGCCGGATCGCCACCTCGAGTTCGACGTCGAGGTTCATCGGTCCCGGCTGGGCGAGATAGGGTAGCGGCGCCGGATCCTGCACCGGGCCTTCGACCCGGAACGGCTCCAGCGCCTCGGCGGTGACGATCCACGCCCCCATCGACGTGGCGAAGACCTTGGCCTGGAACGGTCCGAGCGGCACGTATTCCCAGGCCTGGATGTCGCGCGCCGACCAGTCGTCGAGCAACGCCCAGCCGAAGATCGCCGCATCGGCCTCGGCGACCGTCATCACCTCGCCCATCGGATTGGCGCGTCCGACGACGCCGGCCATCTCCAGTTCGAAGTCGAGCTTGCGGCAGGCCCCGAAGGAGGGCGCCGGTGCGCTCGGCGCCTTCATCTGCCCGAGCGGACGGCGAACCGGCGTGCCCGAGACGACCATGGTCGAGGCGCGCCCGTTGTAGCCGATCGGGATCGACAGCCAGTTCGGCAACAACGGCTCTGCGTCGGGACGGAACATCTTGCCGACGTTGGTGGCGTGTTCGCGCGACGAATAGAAATCGGTGTAGCCGCCGACCGAGACGGCGAGATGCATCTCCGCCGCCGCGACCGGCACCAGCGCCCGGGTGCGCAGAACCGCATCGTCGCGCAACGTCGCGACGTCCGAACGCAACAGCTCCGACACTCGCGCCCGCACCGCTGACCACGTCGCGCGCCCGAGCTCGATGAAGGCGTCGAGCGTCCCCGTGGCGAACACGCCCTTCGGCAGTGAAGCATCGAGGAGCCCCGCCTCCTGCAACGCGTCGACGTCGAGGACGCTCGCGCCGATGCGGATGCCGGCACGCCGCCGCTCGTCGCCCTCGGTGGAGAAGATCCCCCACGGCAGGTTCTGGATCGGAAACTCCGAACCCTGCGCACTCGCCACCCAGGAGGTCAGCGCCGGATCGTTGGTCGGGTTCATGGGTCTGGTGCTCCGATCGATGTCCCGTCCATCGGACCGGGAAGAAGATCTGCCGAAGAAAGGCGTCTCCGCCTGCGTCCCCTCCCCCCCTGGAGGGGGAGGGACAGTACTCCGATGAATTTGGTCCGCTCTCGCCTCGGAATCGTAGGGCGGATTAGCCGAAGGCGTAATCCGCCGGCCGAGCCCGCGGTGGGCGAGGCCTCGCGTCCAGGCAACCACCGCACGGCGGATTACGCCTTCGGCTAATCCGCCCTACATGGCAATTGGCGCGGCCCGCCCGCTCACCCCTCGAGCGCTTCCCACATCTCGCGGTCGCGATCCGCGGTCCAGATGTGGGGATGGTCGAGCCCCTGGGCCTCGTCGAGGGCGCGGGTGACGTCGAAGGGCAGGCAGTGGTCGAAGATCACCCAGTGGCCGTACTTCGGCTTCAGCGCCGCGTAGGTGTCCTTGTAGATGCGGTTGAGGTCGTGACCCGCCGCGGCTCCCGCCTTCACCGACGCATAGAGGTCGACGAGGAAGGACCGCGTCCCCTCGATGCCTTCCTTGACCTTGTCCTTACCGACCAGCGCCTCGCCGCGTCCCGGCACCAGCGCCACCGGATCGAGCGCCGCGATGCGATCGAGGGTCGCCGGCCAATCGCCGAAATGGGCGTCGCCGGCATAAGGCGTGGCGCCGTATTCGACGAGGTCGCCGGAGAACACCACGCCCTCCTGCGGCAACCACGCGATGGTGTCGCCCTTGGTGTGACCACGGCCGATCTGATCGAGCACCACCTCGACCTTGCCGAGACGGATGGTCAGCTTCTTGTCGAAGACGATGGTCGGCCAGGTCAGTCCCGGCACGCTCTCCACCGCCCGGAACAGGCGCGGGAAGCGGCCGATCTCGCTGTCCTTGTCCTGCTCGCCGCGCTCGACGATCATCTCCCAGGTGGCGCGGCTGGCGACGATGTTCCTGAGGCCCGCCGAGCGATAGCCCTCGACGCCGAGGACGCGCACCGCGTGATAGTGCGACAGCACCGCCCATTCGATCGGCTTGTCCGTCACCTCGCGGATGCGGCGGATGACGTCCTGCGCCATCACCGGCGTCGCCTGGGTGTCGAGCACCATCACCGAGTCGTCGCCGATGACGATGCCGGTGTTGGGATCGCCCTCCGCCGTGTAGGCCCAGGCGTGCTCGGAGATCTGTGCGAAGGTGACCTTCTTCTCTTCGAGGTCGGCCTGCGAGGCGAAGGCCTTGGTCGTCGACATGGGGCGCGTTCCTTTCGAGTGATGGGGCTTCGGCTCACATGCCGAGATAGGCGCGGCGGACGTCGTCGTTCTTCAGAAGCTCCGGACCCGATCCTTCGAGGGTGACCGAGCCGGTCTCGAGCACGTAGGCGTGGTCGGCGACGGCGAGTGCGGCACGGGCGTTCTGCTCGACCAACAGGATGGTGATGCCCGCCTCCTTCAGCATCTTCACGATGCGGAAGATCTCCTCGACGATCAGCGGCGCCAGACCCATCGACGGCTCGTCGAGAAGGAGCAGCTTCGGCCGGCTCATCATCGCCCGGCCGATCGCCAGCATCTGCTGCTGACCGCCGGAGAGCGTCCCCGCCGGCAGCTTGCGCCGTTCGCGCAGGATCGGGAAGAGGTCGTAGACCTCGTCGAGCCCAGCGCGGATCTCGGCCGACGGCCGGGTGTAGGCGCCCATCACCAGGTTGTCCTCGATCGACATCGGCCCGAACACCTGACGCCCCTCCGGCACCTGGGCGATGCCGGCGCGAACGCGGGCGTCGGCGCGCAGCCGGGTGATGTCCTGGCCGCCGTAGCGAATCGCCCCGGCCGCCGCCGGTTGGACGCCGGAGATGCAGCGCAGGAGCGTCGTCTTGCCGGCGCCGTTCGCCCCGACCAGTGCCACCAGCTCGCCGGTGCCGATCTCGAGGCTCACCCCGTGCAGCGCCTCGATGCGTCCGTAGCGACAGGTGAGGTCGGAGATCGCCAGCAGCGTCCCCTCCGCCTTGGCGCGACGCGGCGCGATCTTCTCCACCACCACGTCGGAATGGCCGCCGAGCCCTTCCGGCGCCGGCAACAGCGCGGTGATGCGGGCGCGCAGCAACGCGATCTCGGCCGGCGCATGCGGGTCGCCGAACGGATCGACATGGGCGTCGAAGGAGGCGTCGACGTCGGCCCAGTCCTCGGCCGTCAGCACCTTGCGCGCCAACGGGAAGGTCACGTCCTCCTCGAGCCGCATGTGCTCGCCGAGGCGGGTGCGGAACGTGCCGATCTCCTCGACCAGCTTCGCCGCCCGCTCGCCTTCCGGCGCGGTCGGCTTGTCGGCGACCGGCCGCGCCAGATCGCGGATGCGCTCGACCTGATGCGGGCTCATCTCGTGGTCGCGTTCGAGCCGGTCGATGATCGCCGCCGCCTCGTTGGAGCGCCGACGGATGCGGGCGAAGAGCAGGTCGCTTTCCTTCGGATGATGGAAGCGTTCGGTGAAGCTCTCGAGGTAGTCGGCGATCAGCGCGACGGTGGCGAGGTCGGTCGCCCGATCCCCCGCCGCGCGCTCGCCGGCGAGGCGGTCGGCGAGGACGCCGAGCGCGTTGGTGACGCGCCACATGTTGCGATGTTCGGCTTCGATGACGGCAAGCGCGCGCATCTCACACCCCCTCGCTCTCGGCGCCGAGATAGGCGGCGACGACGTCGGGGTTCACCCGGATCGCGTCCGGCGCCCCCTCCGCGAGCTTCTTGCCGTAGTCGAGCACGAC
>CALMYM010000348.1 GCA_937873675.1 uncultured Alphaproteobacteria bacterium
CCGCTCGTAGAGCGACAGGGGATAGCCGATCTGCTCGACGACGCCCTGGTTCATGACCACCAGCATGTCGGCCAACGTCATCGCCTCGAGCTGGTCGTGGGTGACGTAGATCGCGGTCACGCCGAGCTGGCGCTGCAGCTTCTTGATCTCCACCCGCATGGCGCCGCGCAGCTTGGCGTCGAGGTTCGACAGCGGTTCGTCGAAGAGGAAGACCTGCGGCTTGCGCACGATGGCGCGGCCCATGGCGACGCGCTGGCGTTGACCGCCGGAAAGCGCGCGCGGCCGCCGCTTCAGGTAGGGCTCGAGCTCGAGGATGCGGGCGGCCTCGGCGACACGCGCCGCGATCTCCGGCTCCGGCGTCTTCCGGTTCCTCAGGCCGTAGGCCATGTTGTCGTAGACGCTCATGTGCGGGTAGAGCGCGTAGTTCTGGAACACCATGGCGATGTCGCGATCCATCGGCTCGACCCGGTTGACCACCCGGTCGCCGATGCTGATCTCGCCCATGGTGATGGTCTCGAGGCCGGCGATCATGCGCAGCAGGGGCGACTTGCCGCAGCCGGACGGGCCGACGAGCACGCAGAAGCTGCCGTCGGGGACCGCGAAGGTGATGTCCTTCACCGCCGGTACCGCGCCGGCGTAGATCTTGCCCACGGCTGACAGGGCGACTTGGGCCATCGGATCATTTCTCCGTTTCGGTGAGGCCCCTGACGAAGAGCTTCTGCATCAGGACCACCACCACCACCGGCGGCAGCATGGCGAGAATGGTGGTCGCCATGGCGAGCTGCCATTCGGTGAGAGCGTCGGTGACGTAGAGCATCTTCTGGATGCCGATCACGATCGTCTGCATGTCGTCGCTGGTGGTGATCAACAGCGGCCAGAGATACTGGTTCCAGCCATAGATGAACTGGATCACGAACATCGCCGCGATCGACGTCATCGACAGCGGCAGCAGCGTGTCCTTGAAGAACATCCACGGCCCGGCGCCGTCGATCTTCGACGCCTCGAGCAACTCGTCCGGCACCGTCATGAAGAACTGGCGGAACAGCAGCGTCGCGGTGGCCGAGGCGATCAGCGGGATGGTGAGGCCGGCGTAGGTGTCGAGCATCCCGAGATCGGCGACGATCTTGTAGGTCGGATAGATGCGCACCTCGACCGGCAGCATCAGGGTGATGAAGATCACCCAGAAGGCCGTGTGGCGGAACGGAAAGCGGAAATAGATGATCGCGAAGGCCGAGATCAGCGAGATCGCGATCTTGCCCGTCGAGATGATCAGCGCCATCACCAGGGAGTTGAACAGCGGCACGATCATCGGCTGTTTCGTCGATCGTTCCGTGCCTTCGAAGAGAACCTTCCAGTAGTTCTCGAAGAGATGTCCCTCGGGCAACAGGCCGAGCTGGCCGTTGGCGATGGTGGTCGGATCGGACGAGGAGGCGACCAGCGCCAGATAGACCGGAAAGGCGACGATGGCGACGCCCAGGATCAGGATCACGTGCGAGACGAAATTGGCGAGGGGGCGGTTCTCGACCATCAGTAGTTGACCTTCCGCTCGATGAACCGGAACTGGAAGGCGGTCAGACCGATGACGATCGCCATCAGGATCACCGACTGGGCGGCCGAACCGCCGAGATCGCCGCCGGCGCGTCCGTCGTTGAACACCTTGTAGACCAGCGTCGTCGTCGCCCCCGCCGGGCCGCCGTTGGTGACGGCGTGGATGATGCCGAAGGTGTCGAAGAACACGTAGACGATGTTGACGGTGAGCAGATAGAAGGCCGTCGGCGACAGAAGCGGGAAGATGATCGTCCAGAAGCGGCGCATCGGTTGGGCGCCGTCGATGGCCGCCGCCTCGATCAGCGACTTCGGGATCGCCTGGAGACCGGCCAGGAAGAACAGGAAATTGTAGCTGATCTGCTTCCAGGCGGCGGCGAGGACGACGAGCGTCAGGGCGTCGCCGGAATTGAGATAGGGGTTCCAGTCGACGTCGAGACGGTGCAGCCCGCGGGCGAGCGTGCCGAGCGACGGCTGGAACATGAACAGCCACAGGACGCCCGCGACCACCGGCGCGACGGCGTAGGGCCAGATCAGCAGCGTCTTGTAGACGCCGGCACCCTTGAGGTTCTTGTCGGCCTGGACGGCGAGCAGCAGGGCGATGGAGAGCGCCAGCACCGTCACCAGGATCGAGAACACCGCGGTCACCGACATCGCCTGATAATAGGCGTGATCGGCGAACAGCAGCTGATAGTTCTCGAACCAGACGAACTGGGTGGAGATGCCGAAGGCGTCCTGCAGCAGGAACGACTGGTACACGGCCTGGGCGGCCGGCACGTAGAAGAAGATGATCGTGACGAGAAGCTGCGGCGCGAGAAGCGCATAGGGCAGGAGCCTGCCGGCGAAATACGAGCGCTTTTCCATGCCGCTGTCCGATCGGAAGGAAGGATGCCGAGCGTCGCGCCGGGCGCGGTCCGGCAGCCACATCCGCCTTCGCCGCATCGATCACCGAGACGGGAAAACGGGACGAACCGGCGCATCACGGGGTGTGGGACGACGGGCCGAAGACCGCGATCCGACGGCGCCGCGGCGGCGGTCGGTGGGATGCGGAGGCGGGGGGGAGCCCCGCCTCCGCGTCGCCTCACTTCGCGGTGCGCTCGAACTGGCGCAGCATCTGGTTGCCGCGCTCGGCAGCGGCGTCGAGGGCGGCCTGCACCGACTTCTTGCCGGTCAGAGCCTGCTCGATCTCTTCGGCCCAGACGTCACGGATCTGCACCAGGTTGCCGAGGCGCAGGCCACGCGAGTTCTCGGTCGGCTCCTTGTTGGCGATCTCCTTGATCGCCACTTCGGCCGCCGGGACCTTGTCGAAGAAGCCCTGCTTCTTGGAGTACTCGTAGGCCGCCGGGGTGATCGGCAGATAGCCGGTCTCCTGCGACCACCACGCCTGCACGGCGGGGCTCGACAGATAGGTCAGGAACTTGGCGACGCCCTTGTACTCGGCCGCCGGCTTGCCACCCATCACCCACAGCGAAGCGCCGCCGATGATCGAGTTCTGCGGCGCGCCGGCCACGTCCGGATAGTAGGGCATCGGCGCGGCGGTGTAGTCGAACTTGGCGTTCGCCTTGACGTTGCCGTAGAAGGCCGACGAGGTCAGGAACAGCGGGCATTCACCCGAGGTGAAGCGGCCCTCGCCCTGATTGGTACGGCCGGCGTAGTCGTAGATCTTGTCCTTCTGGTACTTCACCAGATTCTCGAAGTGCGTCACCACCGCGGGGCTCTTGTTGAACGTCAGGACGGTATCGAAGCCGTCGAGGCCGTTCGCCTTGGTCGAGAGCTGCTGGTTGTGCCAAGCGGTGAAGTTCTCGAGGTTGACCCAGGTCACCCAGGCGGTCGAGACGCCGCACTTGTCGAAGCCGGCGGCCTGCAGCTTGGTGGCGGCGGCGAAGGTCTCCGGCCAGGTGGCGGGGATCTTGTCCACACCCGCCTTCTTCAGCGCGTCGCGGTTGACCCACATGACCGGCGTCGAGGAGTTGAAGGGGAAGGACAGCATGTCGCCCTTCGAGGTCGAATAGTAGCCGGTGACCGCCGCCAGATAAGACTTGGCGTCGAAGGGCTCACCGGACTCCTTCATCAGCTCGTGGACCGGCTTGATGGCGCCCTTGGCGGCCATCATCGTCGCGGTGCCGACCTCGAAGACCTGCAGCACGTGCGGCGCGCCACCGGCGCGGAAGGCCGCGATGCCGGCGTTCATGGTGTCGGCATAGGAGCCCTTGAAGGTCGGAACGACCTTGTACTCGCTCTGCGAAGCATTGAAATCATTGGCGATCTTGACGATGCGATCACCGTTGGCTCCGCTCATGGCGTGCCACCACTGGATCTCGACCTGGGCTGCGGCCTGGAGCGAGGTGGCGGTGAGAAGTGCGGTTCCGACGAGAATAGGCTTCAACGATCCCATGATACCCTCCCTGGGCGGGCGACCTGCCGACGTCCGGCGATGGAGCCGGCGTTATTCTCTTGCTGTGAACGTCTCGTGACGGCACGTCATGAACGACAATAGCCGGCGGGAGAGCGAAATCAATCGGTCGAACAAGAAGGCTGGGTCGCGGATACGAGAGGGGCCGTGTCGGCCGAGCGGCGGGGCCGCCGCGCGGGCGGGACGGAACCCCCGTCGCGGCGAACGACCCACGGCCGACGGCCGGCGGCGATCGGTCCCGGCGCGCCTCACTTGCCGATGTCGGCGAGGTCGAACGGCGTCGTCTGGTAGACCTGATTGATCCAGTTGGAGAACAGCAGGTGGGCGTGGCTGCGCCAATGGTTGCGCGGGTGCCGCGTCGGATCGTCCTCGGGGAAATAGTTGGCCGGAAGCGCGATCCGCTCGCCGCGATCGATGTCGCGGAAATACTCCTGGGCGAGCGAGTCGGAATCGTACTCGATGTGGTTGAACATGTAGAGCGCCCGGTGGCGGATGTCCTCGACCAGACACAGACCGACGCCGGGGGAATCCATCAGCACCACGAGACCGGGAATGCCGGCGATGTCCTCGCGGCGAACCTCGGTCCAGCGTGACACCGGAATGGCGAAGTCGTCGGAGAAGCCGCGCAGATAGGGCGACGCCGGCGCGAGGTTGCGATGGCTGTAGACGCCGAAGCACTTGCTCCCGAGCGCGTGTTTCGGCACGCCGTGGAAATGGTGGATCGCCGCCTGCGCCCCCCAGCAGATGTGGAACGAGGAATGGACGTGGGTCTGCGACCAGTCGAAGATCTCGCAGAGCTCGTCCCAATAGGTGACCTCTTCGAAGGGCATCTTCTCGACCGGCGCCCCGGTGACGACGAAGCCGTCGAACTTCTCCGAGCGCACGTCCGACCACGGGCGATAGAACGCCTCCATGTGGTCCGACGAGGTGTTGCGCGACACGTGGTCCGACATCTTGACCAGCGTCAGCTCGACCTGCAGCGGCGTCGCGCCGAGCAGGCGGGCGATCTGCGTCTCGGTGCGGATCTTGTTCGGCATCAGATTGAGGAGACCGATGCGCAGCGGGCGGATGTCCTGACGCACGGCGTCGGTCTCGCGCACGACCATGACGCCCTCGGCGAGGAGAGCGGCGAAAGCAGGCAGGTCGTCTGGGATCTTGATGGGCATCTCGGCTCGTCCTTCGGCGTCTCGACGCGTCGAGGTGAGCGGGGATGCGAACTCTTGAGATGGCTGTCCCGTTGGTTGCCGGTCAGGCCACATCCTCCTCTGCCGAGGAGCGCCACCTTGCCGGGTTCAGCAGGTTGGCGTTGAGCGTCGCTCAACTCTCGATGCTGGCTTCGATGTACACGTGGCCGGGGCAATTGGCAACGAGTTCTCTTCGTGGAGCGAATGGCGAATTGGCAGTCGCCCGAGAGGCCGCAGCGGTGTCTCCCTTCCGCCGTCGGCTCGAGTACGCGTCGCCCGAACGTGGAAGAGGGCCGGCCCCTTCCCGAGCCGGCCCCCTCTCACGTTCCGCGCGTCCGCCTCATACTCGGCCGATGAAATTCGGACGGGTCCGAATTTCATCGGCATCACGGCCCGACCGGCCGACGCCCGTTCGGGCTCGCCTTCACCGACGAAGTTTCGAAAAGGTCGAAACTTCGTCGGTTCGGTATCACTTCTTCACGGCCGACATCTTCGTCGTGAAGGGGTTGGCGTGGCAGGAGCTGCAGCCGACGTCGTAGTTGGCCGGCAGCGTGATCGTCGTCTCCCGGCCGACGCACAGCGTGCCCTTCTCGCATTCCAGGCCGGGGCGAGCGATGGCGGTGCGGGAGAGCGGCGTTCCCTCACCCCTGACGCCGTGGCAGGTGGCGCAGGTCGACGTGCCCTTCGATTCCACGTAGTCGCCGTGGCGCGACACCCAGGCGGCGGAGTTGCCGTCGTTGCCGACCGGATGCAGGCCGTGCGGGCCGTTCAGGTTGGCGGCGAGGATGCCGGTGTGGCAGGTCGAGCATTCCATCACCTTGCCGGTGTGGCCCTGGAGCTGGACCGCGGTGACGTTGTCGTTGCCGGCCGGGTTGGTGGTCGGCCATTCGGCGTGGGTCGAGCCGTGGCAGCCCTCGCAGAAGACGCCGCCGTGCTTGTCGACGCTCATGCGATAGAGCTGCGGATTGCCGGTGGCCGGGCCCGACGTGACGCGCGGTTCGGCGAAGCGCAGATTGGTCGGCCGGATCGGCTTGGCGTGGGTGTCGGTCGTCAGGTAGGTCTGCAACAGACGGATCGCGTCCGGAGCGGCGATGACGCCGGCCTTCTTGCTCAGGTTGGAGACCGCGTCGCCGGTGTGGCAGGAGCCGCAGCCCGGCTCGTTGGCCCACGGCACGCGCGGCGTCGAGGCGTTGGTGTAGTAGTCGGAGCGGACGATGAAGTCGCCGCCCGGCTTGGCCCGCGAGAAGTCGTCGCCGACCTGCGCCATGTCGCCGTGGCAGTCCTGGCAGACGATGCCGGCGCCGGCCATGGTGCCGCGCAGACACTCGGTGCGCTTGCCCGGATGACATTTGTAGCAGGTCTCTTCGAGCGTCGTCTTCTCGAAGTCGTTGATCGGCTTGGTCGCCTGATCCTTGGTGCGACGCGCGTCGTTCGGCGGCGGCATGACCGGGAAGACCGGGGTGCCGTCCGCCTTCGCCAGCTTGCCGTGGCCGCTGTGCATGACGTGCGACATCGACCCGTGGCTGGTCTGCGTCAGGCCGTGGGCGTCCTGGGGTCCGAGCTGCAGGAGATCGAGTGCCGGCGTGTAGTGGCAGCTCTGACAGGCGACCGGCTTCGGCGCGAAGCCGCTGGTCTTGCCGTAGCCGGTATAGAGCTTGGTGCCGTGCTTCGCGTCGTGGATGCGCAGGATGTTGATGTCCGCGGCCCACTCTTCGCTCGCCCAGGCGATGATCTTGCCGCGGAGCGGATCCTGTTCGGGCTTCGCCGGCGAGGTCAGGTTCTTCAGACCGGTGCCGTCGCCGTAGGGGGCGGCGAGATGGCAGTTCTTGCAGTCGGATTCGCCGGCGACCGGAACGACGGTGTCGAGGGACGAGACCACCTTGCCGGTGGCGTTGAGCTTCGCCTGGAAGCGCATCAGCGGATAGGGATTCTCACGCCCCTTGTCGTCGAAGGGCGCGACCGGAATGCCTTCGGCCGCGAACCATTTCACCTTGGGGGCGGTGTAGCCGAAGGGGAAGTTCACGAAGACCGGGAAGTCGGTCTCGAACGTCTTCACCGGCTGCGGCCGGTTCGCCCTGTAGGCGGCGACCGTGACCGACGTCGGAACGCCGGAGGTCGGGTCGGTGACGAAGGAGGTCACGCTCGGCATCGTCTGCTGGGTGATGGTCAGCTGACCGTCGCCGAGATAGAGCCGCTCGACGTCCGGGACGGGCAGGCCGATGTCGGCGCCCTTGGCCGGCAACGTCGAGGGGAAGAAGGCGGCGAGCGCCCCCGACGGGTAGAACGGTCCGTAGGTCGACAGCGCGTTCTGCCAGAAGTTGGTCTTGTAGATGCTGCCGTCGGCGGCGACGATCGGCGCCTTGGCGAGCGCCGGGTCGGCGGCCTGTCCGGCTGCGGAGTAGACGACGCTCGCCGTGTTGCGATCGAGGATCGTCGGCTTCGGCCCGCGCTTCAGCACCTGGGCGTGCACGACGTTGAAGGGCGGCAGGATCGTGACGATGCGGTTGTCGAGATCGCCGCAATGCATGCCGAGGTCGTTGGCCGCGAGCAGGCGGTATCCGGGGTTGTTGGTGAAGGCCTGCAACGGCACCGGCGTCATGTCGCCCGCCGACCGGCCCTTGCTCGTCGAGTTGAGCGACAGTTCGGCCGCGGACGCGGCGCCGACGATCGCCATGATCGCCAGAGCGCAGGTCCCGGCCACGGCGGAGAGTCTCGTTTTCCCGGTCATGCCTTCCTCCCGAGGAGCGCACGTGAAAGAGATCCGTCCGCCCCGATATTCAACACGAGATCCGTCGTTTCGGGCATGCGATCGAAAATCTGGTGAAGAATTCGTCGATGCCGAAAGATGAATGCACTGGAATTACGCGACATCCGAGTTTCGGACGAGAACGAAACGCGCGGTCGACCTCACGGATACGCCGACGAAACGCCGAACCGACTACGGAGTTCTCGGTACTTCGACGTCGAGACGGCATCGTGACGATGCGATTCGCGCTTCCGAGACGATGACCGAGGTCGCCTGACGGGAAGCTGACAGAAACGTGATCGGTGGTGATGTGTACGGCGGCCCGTGGAATTTCCGCGAGAGAGACTGGCGGCTTCGTCAGCGGGGCGTAAGTTCGGATCGTCTAAATCGAGACAATTCGCGGATAAGGGGCGACTCGATCGCGTCGGTCCGGTGTTTTCGAGTTTCGCCATGCCTGTCGTACGTCGTGCACGTCTGTTCCTCTCCGTCCTCCTCGCCGCGGTCCTCGTCTGGACGGTCGCTCCCCAAGGGGGGCAAGAGGC
>CALMYM010000349.1 GCA_937873675.1 uncultured Alphaproteobacteria bacterium
GCGCGACCCGTCGGCCGTTTCGAGCGTCACGCGCCAGTGGTCGGCCCCACGCTCCGCCGCCACCACCTTGGTGCGCGTGGCGATGGTCGCCCCCCGCTCGGCCGCGTCGCGGGCGGTCGCCACCACGAGCCGCGCATCGTCGACGCGGGCGTCGGAATATTCGAAGCCGCGCACGAACAGGCCCGGCTTCAGCGGACCGCCGGCGGCATCGTGCCGAAGATCGACGGTACGGGTCGGCGGCAGGAGCTTGCGCCCGCCGATGTGGTCGTAGAGGAAGAGGCCGAGGCGCAGCAGCCAAGCGGGGCGCAGGCCCCGATGATGCGGCAGCACGAAACGCAGCGGCTCGACGATGTGCGGCGCCATGCGCCAGACGATCTCGCGCTCGAAGAGGCTCTCGCGCACCAGACGGAACTCGTAGTGCTCGAGATAGCGCAGGCCCCCGTGGATCAGCTTCGTCGACCACGACGAGGTGCCCGAGGCGAGGTCGTTCATCTCCGAGAGATGCACCTTCAGCCCGCGCCCGGCCGCGTCGCGCGCGATACCACACCCGTTGATGCCGCCGCCGATCACCGCGAGATCGTACATCGTGCTCACGCTGCTTCTCCGCATCTGCCGTAACGTCATGTCGATTCCGGCAGCGACATACTAGTACGCCGAGACGTCGACGCGGATGGCCTTGTCGACGGCTGCTCCTGTCTCTACCGTCGGGGGACCCTCGGACGGGACGGGCCCGCCGACCGCCCTCGCGAGGGGGGACCGATGAGCGCCTACGTCATCTTGGGCGTCCGGATCGACGATCCGGCACGCTATCAGGAATTCATGATCGGTGTGAAACCGGCGCTGGAGGCGGCCGGCGCGAAATATCTCGCCCGCGGCGGCGAGCATCGCGTCTACGAAGGCGACTGGGAGCCGCGCCGCATCGTGCTCCTGGAATTCCCTTCCCTCGCCGCCTGGGAGGGCTTCTATCACGCCCCGGTCTACCAGGGCCTGAAGGCGCTCCGCGACGCCTGCAGTTCGGCGCGGCTGCTCCGCGTCGAAGGGCTCTGAAACGCGCCCACGCGATGTCGAGAACGACGGCGGGGCGGGAACGGAACCGATTTTTCGCTTCGCCGGCGAAAATCGCCGCTACGTTGCTGGTCTCGACCGCCCGTGATCGGGTTGACTGACGCGCGACGTGCCGCTTCGGTGCGCCGCGACCGATCTCGTTCGTCTGCTTCATCTCGCCGGACCTCGACCGACATGTGCGAACTCCTCGGCATGAGCGCCAACGTGCCCACCGACATCCGCTTCTCCTTCGCCGGGCTGGCGCGGCGCGGCGGCGAGACCGGACCGCACGGCGACGGTTGGGGCATCACCTTCTACGAAGACCGCGGCTGCCGCTCCTTCCACGATCCCGAACCCTCGGCGAAGTCGGACATCGCCCGCCTGTTGCGCGCCTATCCGATCCGCAGTCGCGTCGTCGTCGCCCACGTGCGCCGCGCCAACCGCGGCCGGGTGGCGCTGGAGAACACCCACCCCTTCACCCGTGAACTGTGGGGGCGGCCGTGGAGCTTCGCCCACAACGGCCAGCTGAAGGGCGTCAAGCGCCTGCCCCTCGGCCGCTTCCGACCGATCGGCGCCACCGACAGCGAACACGCCTTCTGCCGCCTCCTCGGCGAACTCGAGGCGCGCTTCCCCCGCCTGCCCTCGCCCGCCCGGCTCGACGCGGCGCTGCCCGAGCTCTTCGCCCGGCTTTCCGAACTCGGCGTCTTCAACTGCCTGCTCTCCGACGGCCGCACCCTCTACGCCCATTGCGGCAAGCGCCTGTCGGTGATCACCCGCCGCTCCCCCTTCGGCAAGGCGACGCTGATCGACGACGACCTCCAGGTCGATTTCGCCGCCGAGACGACGCCGAACGACGTCGTCACCGTGGTCGCCACCCGGCCGCTGACCCGCGACGAGGAATGGCGCGATCTCGTCCCCGGCGAGACGCTGATCCTGCGCGACGGCGAGACCGTGACGCGCCGCGCCATGGCGAAGCGTTAGGCCGCCGTTCATCGCTGCGCGATAAGGATCGACGGCACGCGCGAAACGATCGTGCCGCCTGGCGGGACACGGCATCGATCGTCGCGATGGAGCGGGTTCCGCCCACCGGATCGTGTCGCGGCGACACGAGGGGATGGGCGACGATGTGACGGCGAATGGTCGGATGACCCCCATCGACGTGGTGATGATCGGCCCCTTTCCGTCCGACGCGGCGCGGATCGAAGGCGGCGTCCAGGCCTCGCTCTTCGGCTTGGCGAGCGAGCTGGCGACACGCGCCGAGATCGCGAACCTGCGCATCATGGCGACGCCGGTGCGGCCGACCTCCGGCATCCGCCGCGACCATGTCGCCGGCATCGACGTCACCTTCCTCGACACACCGGCACGCCTCCTCGTCTCCGCGGTGCTGCGCGTCCCGGTGATCCTCGAGGCGCTCGCCACCCCGAAGGCGCCGCTCCTGCATCTCCACGGCACCGGCATCGTCCAATCCGCGGTGCTGATCGCCGCCCGTCTCCACCGCATCCCCGTGGTGTGGACCATGCACGGCATCACCGAGAAGGAGATGTGGGCGGCGCTGAAACGCGAGCGCAGCCTCGAGGCCTTCGCCCGCTTCCTGCTCTATGCCGGCTGCGAGCGCCTGCAACTGCGGCTGACGCGCCACCTCGTCGTCGACACGCCCTATGTCGGCCGCGAGATCCGTCGGCGCACGCGCACCAAACCGCTCGCCATCCCGCAGGGCATCTTTCCCGAGGAGTTGGCCGCCGCCCGCGTCGCCGATCGGCCCGACCCGGTGGTGATCTCGCTCGGCGTCGTCCACCCGCGCAAGGGCCACCACCTCGCCATCCGCGCCTTCGCCGACGTCGTCCGTACGGTGCCCGAAGCCCGTCTTCTCGTCGTCGGCTCGCTCGCCGATCCCGCCTACCTCGACGAACTCGTGCGCCTCGTCGCCGACCTCGGTCTCGCCGACCGGGTCGAGTTCCACATCGGCGTGTCGCGCGACGAGGTGCTCGCGGCGCTGCGCCGCGCCCGCGTCTTCGCCCTCCACTCCCAGGAGGAGAGCCAGGGTATCGCGCTGTGCGAGGCGATGGCGGTCGGACTGCCGATCGTCGCCACCCGCGTCGGCGGCATTCCCGACGTGATCGGCGCGAGCGGCGCCGGCCTCCTCGTCGAATACGGCGACACCGCCGCCATGGCCGGCCATCTGACCCGACTTCTCGGCGACGACGATCTCCACCGCACCATGGCCACCGCCGCCCTCGGCCGCGCCGGCGACTTCGCCTGGGAGGCGGTCACCGACCGCATCGTCGAGGTCTACCGCGACGCGCGCGAGGACTGACACCGAGCCCGAACGGGCGCCGGCCGGTCAGGCCGCAACGCTCATGAAAGTCGGACGTGTCCGACTTTCATGAGCCGTATACGCGCCCCTCCGCGTCGCGGGATTTCTCTCACCTCACCCGGCGATCCGCCGCGCCGCCTCGTCGAGGCTCGCCTGGAAGGCGTCGACGAGGGTGTCGACCTCGCGCTCGGTGATGATCATCGGCGGGCAGAAAGCCAGCGCATCCCCCATGGCGCGGCCCGTGACGCCGTTCTCCCGGGGGAGGCCGGCGACCCCCGCCCCGGGCCTGCCCACCCGATCGAGCGCCTTCTTCGCCGCCTTGTCGGTGACCACCTCGACCGCCGCGATGAGCCCGATGCCGCGCACCTCGCCGACCAGCGGATGATCGGCGAGCTGACGCAGCCGCTTCTGCATGTGGGCGCCGACCGTGCGCACGTTGGCGACGAGATCGCGCTCCTCGATGATGGCGAGGTTCTCCAGCGCCACCGCCGCCGCGACCGGGTGACCGCCGGCGGTGAAGCCGTGGCCGAGCGTGCCGATGCGGTTGGATTCGTCGGCGATCGGCTCGAACACCCGCTCGTTGATCATCAGTGCCGAGATCGGCAGGTAGGACGACGACAACTGCTTGGAGCACACCACGACGTCC
>CALMYM010000350.1 GCA_937873675.1 uncultured Alphaproteobacteria bacterium
TCCACCAGCTTGCCGAGGAGGATGAGGGTGAGCACCGTCGCCGAGCCCTCGAAATAGAGGTGGCCGTGCGAATGTTCGCCGTGGATCAGCACCATGGCGAGCGAGAAGGCCCAGGCGACCGTGGTGCCCAGCGCCACCAGCACGTCCATGTTGGCCGAGCGGCCGCGCAGCGCCTTGAAGGCGCCGACGTAGAAGCGCGTCCCGGCGATCACCTGGACCGGCGTCGCCAGCGCCACCTGCAGCCACGGGGTGAGCCAAGCGGCGTGCGCCCCCCAGGCCATCGGGATCATGGCGACGAGGAACGGCGCGGTCAGTGCCGCCGAGATCAGGAAGACCAGGAAGGTCCGTTTCTCCTCCGCCGCCCGCTCTATGGAGGCCCGCTCCAGCGCCGCCCGCCGCGCCGCCACCGCGGTGTCGCGCACATGGGCGCCGAAGCCGGCGCGCTCGATCGCCGCGACGAGAAGCTCGGTGTCGACGCCGGGCGCGGCGATCTCCGCCGTCTCCAGCGCCAGATTGACGTCCGCCCGTTCCACCCCCGGCACCCGTCCGAGCACCTTTTCGATTCGCGCCGCACAGGCCGCACAGGTCATGCCGGTGACGTCGACGAGGATCGGATCGCCGGATCCGGAGGCGGAAGAGGTGAGCGTGGCGGGGGCGGGCGAGATGGTCATGGTCGATATTTGGCGCGTTCCGACGCCCCGGTCGAGGCCCTTTCCGGTCGCAAGTCCGTGAACCCGGACGATCTTCCGATCGGGGAGACCCCTCATGCCCGTTGATCCCGGCTCGCTGCCGGGCCAAGGTCGACGGGACGACGAACACTCATGAGGAGATCCCCGCGATGCCGGGCAACAAGGAAGAACGGCCGGTCGGCCCCGCGCTCCAGAGCTGGAGCGAGAGGGCGCGGCCGGTTCGCGCCACCATCACCGGCGCCTGGGGACGGCTCGAGCCGCTCGACACCGCCAAGCACGGTCACGACCTGTGGAAGGCGATCGAGGGCCACGATTCGGTCTGGACCTATCTGAGCTACGGCCCCTTCGCCGATGAGGCGAGCTTCCTCGCTTGGCTCAAGGGCCGCGAGGAACTCTCCGATCCGCTCTCCTACGCCGTCGTCGACGCCGCCTCCGGCAAAGCGCTCGGCGTGCTGACGCTGATGGAGATCCGCCCGGCCGCCGGCGTCGTCGAGACCGGCCACATCTTCTTCGCCCCGGTGCTGCAGAAGACCCGCGCCGCGACCGAAGCGATCTTCCTGGCGATGAAGCACGCCTTCGACGATCTCGGCTATCGCCGCTTCGAGTGGAAGTGCGACGCCCTCAACGCCCCCTCGCGCGCCGCCGCGATCCGCTTCGGCTTCACCTACGAAGGCATCTTCCGCCAGCACATGGTGATCAAGGGCCGCAACCGCGACACCGCCTGGTATTCGATCGTCGACAAGGAATGGCCGACGGTGAAGGCCGCCTTCGCCGCGTGGCTGAAGCCGGAGAACTTCGACGCCGAAGGCCACCAGAAGGCCGCCCTCGCCGACCTGCGCCCCAAGGCCAAGCCGGCGGCGCACTGAGAAGACGGATGGCCGCGCCCTCCCTCTCCCCTCGCGGGGGAGGGCCGGGGTGGGGGTCGGTGCCGCAGGTGACCGCCTCGCGTCGAGCGACCCGCGTCCGAAGCCGAAGGCGCCGCGAAGACCGCTCCGGCCCGGTCACTTCCCCCACGAGGGGGCCTTTGCGCAACTCCGGACACTCTCCGATCGGCGTCGGTGCGCGATCCTTCGAGACGCGCCTTCGGCGCTCCTCAGGATGAGGCGTCGGAAATTCGGCGACAAATACGATCGCCTCATGCTGAGGAGACGCGCGTCGCGCGCCGTCTCGAAGCATCGCGCACGGCATCGAGGCCGGATCGACCGAGTTGCGCGGAGGTCCCGCGAGGAGGGCGGACCAGCCGCCCTCTGCTTCACCCGATGGGCCGTTCGTCGGCGATGATCTTGCCGTCGTTGGGCAGCGTCCCCGGGGCGACCGGCGTGACCGCGCCCTTGAGGCGGGTGACCGCCGCGAGCGTCGCGCCGACCGCCGTCGCGAAGGCCGGATCGGTGACCGTCGTCTCGATCTTCAGCTCCATCACGTCCTGCTCGTCGGCGCGCGTCACCACCAGTCGCGCCCGGACGATCTCGGGGTGGCGCTTGACCACCCGGTCGACGTCGGACGGATCGACGAACATGCCTTTGACCTTGGCCTTCTGATCGGCCCGGCCCATCCAACCCTTGATCCGCGGACCGGTACGACCGCACGGGCTCTCGCCGTCGAGGAAGGCGGAGAGATCGCCGGTGCCGAGGCGGATCACCGGATGGACCGGATCGATGCGGCTGATCACCACCTCGCCGACCTCGCCCGGCCCGACCGGATCACCGGTCCCCGGCCGTACGATCTCGAGCAGGATGCGTTCGTCGACCATCATGCCCGGGACGAGCGATCCGTCCGGCGCGCTGGTCTCGTAGGCGACGAGGCCGACGTCGGCGATGGCGTAGGCCTGACGCACTCCGACGCCACGCCCTTCGAGTTCGGCCCTGAGCGACGGCGGCAGGGCCGCGCCCGAACACAGCGCCCGCTCGATCGACGAGACGTCGCGCCCGGCTTCGGCGCCGGCGTCGAGCAGGATCTTGAGGAAATCGGGCGTGCCGACATAGGCACGCGGCCGATAGTGACCGATCAGATCGAGCTGCGCCTCCTTGTTGCCCGGCCCCGCCGGGATCACCGGACAGCCGAGCGCCCGAGCGCCGGCATCGAGGATGAAGCCGCCCGGGGTGAGGTGATAGGCGAAGGTGTTGAGCACCACGTCGCCGCGGCGGATGCCGGCGGCGAACAGCGCCCGCGCCGTGCCCCACCAGTCGAGCGACGTTCCTTCCGGTTCGTAGATCGGCCCCGGCGAGGTGAAGAGACGCCCGACCCCGGCGAGCTTCACGGTCGACAGCCCGGCGAAGGGCGGTCGCGCCGCCTGCAACTCCTTCAGCTCCGACTTGCGCAGCACCGGGATCGCCGCCAGATCGGCGCGGCTCCTGAGCTTCGCCGCGGTGATCCCGGCGTAGCGGTCGCGCCACGCGCGCGTCGCCGCCAGATGCTCGACCGTCTCGCGGATCGCCTTCAGTTGGGTCCGCTCGCGGGTGAGCGGACGGCGGGTTTCCAATCGATCGTGGTACTCGGACATGTCGCGCCCTCAGGCCAGCCAACGTTTGCGGCGCTTGTAGTGCTTCACTTCCTTGAAGCTCTTGCGACCGGCGGCGGCGACGCCGAGATAGAACTCCTTGACGTCCTCGTTCTCGGCCAGCGACTTGGCCTCGCCGTCGAGCACGATGCGGCCGGATTCGAGGATGTAGCCGTGGGTGGCGTGACGCAACGCCACCGCCGTGTTCTGCTCGGCGAGCAGGAACGAGACGCCCTCCTCGACGTTGAGCCGGTGGACGATCTCGAAGATCTCGTCGACGATCTGCGGCGCCAGACCCATCGACGGCTCGTCGAGCAGGATCATCTTCGGCCGCGACATCAGCGCCCGGCCGACCGCCACCATCTGCTGTTCGCCGCCCGAGGTGTAGCCGGCCTGGCTCTTGCGGCGTTGCTTCAGGCGCGGGAACAGCTCGTAGCACCGCTCCAGATCGGCCTTGATCGCAGAACGTCCGTCGCGCCGCGTGAAGGCGCCGGTGAGCAGGTTGTCCTCGACGGTGAGATGGCCGAAACAGTGCCGCCCCTCCATCACCTGGATGCAGCCGCGCCGCACCAGTTCGTTGGGCGACAGAGACTGCACCTCTTCGCCTTCGAAGACGATCTTGCCCTTGGTCACCTCGCCGCGCTCGGCGTGGAGCAGGTTGGAGATCGCCTTGAGCGTCGTCGTCTTGCCGGCGCCGTTGGCGCCGAGCAGCGCCACGACACCGCCCTTCGGCACGGTCAGCGACACGCCCTTCAGCACGAGGGCGACGTGATCGTAGACCACCTCGATGTTGTCGACGGTCAGCATCGCGCCGGCGGGTTCGGTCATGATCGGACTCCGGTATGGAAAGCGGATACGCCGCCGTGGACCGCGCGGGTCAGGCGCGGCCACGACGACTGGTCGAGGCGGACGAGCCGCCTCGACGTCCTGTCGCTGCGGATCACTTGCCGCAGGCTTCGGTCCGCGCCGGCCACGGCGCGTTCTTGTCGGCGTAGGCCTTGGCGTCGGCGACGAGCAGCGGCCGCACCTTGTCCTTCATCGGCTCGATCCAGTCGGAGACCTTGACCCACTTGGCGCCGTCCCACTGCTGGACGAACACCGCGTGCGCCCCCGAGTGATCGTCGCAGGTGACGTTCACCGGAGCCATGAAGCCCTCGAGGCCCATCTCCTTGATCCGCGCCGCGTCGAGTTTCAGGCTCTCGAGGCCACCGCGCACATCGGCGGCGGTGACCACCTTCTTGCCGGTGATCTTCTGCGCATTGCGGATCGCTTCGGCGATCAGCATCGAGTTGTAGACACCCTTGTTGTAGTTGTTCTCGCCGATCTTGCTCTCTTCCTTGGCGGTCGAGAGGCCCTTGGCGAAGACGTGCTTCTTGATGTCGGCGATCGCCGGGAAAGTGGCGCCGGTGGCGGCGAAATTGAGGGTCAGGTAACCCTTGGCGCCGGCGCCGCCGGCGCGCGCGTCGTCGTCACCGCCCGACCACCAGACGCCGATGAACTTGTCCATCGGGTAGCCGATCTTGGCCGCTTCCTTGACGGCGGTCGGGTTCATCGCGCCCCAACCCCACATGATCATCCAGTCGGGCGAATCCGACTGCACGTTCAGCCACTGCGACGACTGATCCTGCATCTTGTCGCCCGGCACCGGGTACTTGGCCAGTTCGAAGCCGTTCTCCTTGGCCAACTGCTCGAGCAGCGGGATCGGTTCCTTGCCGTAGGGCGCGTCGAGATAGATGAAGCCGACCTTCTTGCCCTTCAGCTTGGCCATGCCGCCGGACTTCTCGGCGATGTACTTGATCGCCACGGAAGCGCCGTCCCAATAGGTCAGCGGCGGGTTGAACACCCAGGGGAAGGTCTTGCCGTCGGCCGCCGCGGAGAGACCGTAGGCCATCGACAGCACCGGGATCTTGTCGACGCCGGCCTTGGGGATCAGCTGCAGGGTGATGCCGGTCGACCACGGATTGTACATCAGGGCGCCCTTGCCCTTGGTCGCCTCGTAGCACTCGACGCCCTTCTGGCTGTTGTAGCCGGTCTCGCACTCCTCGTAGGCGATCTTCACCCCACCGATGCCGCCGTCGCGCTGGTTGAGCATCTCGAGGTAGTCGTGCATGCCGTCCGCGATGCCGATGCCCGAGCCGGCATAGGGACCGGTGCGATAGGTGAGCAGCGGTACGTAGAGGTCCTCGGCGCTGGCCGTGGAGACCGTCGGCAGCACCGAGGCGATGACCGAAGCCACCGAGAGAGCGAGTGCGTAACGTCCGAACATCGGGTTTTCCTCCGTCTGTCGCCCACTCCCCGCGCCGGGGCGACGCGTCGAGCGGGTATCGGGTCTCTTCGTTGGTACGCCACGACCCGACCCGAGGAGGTCGCGGCTCGTTTCGGTGTCCGGCCTCACCAGGGGAAGGGCCAGACCCTGAGTTTCTGCTTGGTCACACCCCACAGCCGTGCCAGCCCGTGCGGCTCGACGATGAGGAAGAAGATGATCAACGCGCCGACGATCATCGAGTTGACGTGCTCGACGGTGGCCGACTGGATCTCGAAGCCGAAGAGCCCCGGCGCGAACTTGATGACCACCGGCAGCGCCCAGATGAAGGCGGCGCCGAAATACGAGCCGATCATCGAGCCGAGGCCGCCGATGATCACCATGAACAGCACCTGGAAGGAGAGCGAGATGCCGAAGGCCGAGGGCTCCGCCGCGCCGAGCCAGAAGAACACCATCATCGCCCCGGCGACGCCGGCGAAATAGGACGACACCGCGAAGGCCGAGAGCTTGGCCGGCAGGAGTTTGACGCCCATCAGCTCGGCGGCGATGTCCATGTCGCGCACCATCATCCAGGTCCGGCCGATGCGGCCGTGGACCAGATTGGAGGCGATGAAGGTGAGGAACACCACCATCCCGAGGACCGCGAAGTAGCGGGCGAGCGGCGTCGCCTCCGGACCGGTGATGGAGACGCCGAGGAACGACCGCCGCGCCGCTTCGATCGCGCCCGACGACGAATAGTCGGTGAGCCAGCCGATGCGGATGAAGCACCACTCGAGGAAGAACTGCGCCGCGAGCGTCGTCACCGCCAGATAGAGCCCCTTGATGCGCAGCGACGGCAGGCCGAAGACCACGCCCACCGCCGCCGAAAAGAAGCCCGAGAGCAGGATCCAGACGAGGACGTTCACCTCCGGGAAGGCGCCGGCGAGCTTGAACGCGGCATAGGCGCCGACGCCCATGAAGGCGCCGGTGCCCAGCGAGATCTGTCCGGCGTAACCGGTCAGGATGTTGAGCCCGATCGCCGCCAACGTGAAGATCAGCCCCGGGATCATGATCGAGGCCAGCACGAAATCGTTGGCCAGCAACGGAATGACGACCACCGCGACGGCGAGGAGCACGGCGATGCCGATCCGATCCTGGCGGATCGGGAAGATCGCCATGTCGGCGGCATAGGTCGATTTGAACTGTCCGACTTCACGATAGAACATGTCCGTTCTCTCCCGTCAGACGCGTTCGATGATCTTCTCGCCGAACAGGCCCTGAGGCCGGAACAGCAGGAAGCCGAGGGCGATGAGATAGGCGAGCCAGCTCTCGATGCCACCGCCGAGCAGACGTCCCCAGTAGATCTCGCCGATCTTCTCGCCGACGCCGATCAGAAGACCGCCGACGATGGCGCCCGGCACCGAGGTGAAGCCGCCGAGGATCAGAACCGGCAGCGCCTTGAGCGCGATCACCTCGAGGTCGAAGGAGACCTGGGAGCGGGCGCCCCACATGATGCCGGTGACCAGCGCCACGATGCCGGCGGCGAACCACACGATCACCCAGATCCGGTTGAGCGAGATGCCGACCGACAGCGCCGCCTGATGGTCGTCGGCGACGGCGCGCAACGCCCGGCCGATCTTGGTGCGGGCGAAGAACACGGCGAGGAACGTCACCATCAGGATCGCCACCACCGCCGCGGTGATGTCGATCTCCTTGAGGATGAGGTTCCGCCCGAACAGCGGCAACCTGAGGATGCCGGTCGGGATGCCGAGCGCCTCGGTGATCATCACCTTGGGTTCGCCGCCGAACACCATCTCGCCGAGACCGACGAGGAAGCGGGTGAGACCGATGGTCGCCATCAACAGGATGATGTCGGGCTGGTTGACCAGGGGCCTCAGCACCACCCGCTCGATGCCGATCGCCAGCACCAGCATGATGCCGACGGCCGCCGCCAGAGCCGGCCAAGCCGGCACGCCGCCCTCGTGCAGGCCGACCAGCGCCAGGGCGGCGAACACCACCATGATGCCCTGGGCGAAGTTGAAGACGCCCGACGCCTTGAAGATCAGCACGAAGCCGAGCGCCACCAGCGCGTAGAGCACGCCCGAGACGAAGCCTTCCCAGATCACCTGGACCAGGAAGGTCGGGTTGGCGCCCATACGGACGAAGGGATCGACGAAGATCGCGGTGAGAAGATCCATGTGCGCGTCTCCTCAGTGCGACCGGCCGAGATAGGCGTCGATGACCACGGGGTCGTTCTGCACCTCGTCGGGGGTGCCGTCGGCGATCTTGCGGCCGTATTCGAGCACCACGACGCGGTCCGAGAGATCCATCACCACGCCCATGTCGTGTTCGATCAGCGCGATGGTGGTGCCGAAGGTCTCGCGGATGTCGAGGATGAAGCGGCTCATGTCCTCCTTCTCCTCGAGGTTCATGCCGGCCATCGGCTCGTCGAGCAGCAGCAGCTCGGGCTCCTGGGCGAGTGCCCGGCCGAGCTCGACCCGCTTCTTCAGACCGTAGGGCAGCTTGCCGACCGGCACCTTGCGGATGTGCTCGATCTCCAGGAAGTCGATGATCTCTTCGACCTTCTTGCGATGCTCGATCTCTTCGTTCAGCGCCGGGCCGAAGCGCAGGCACTGCCAGAAGAAACCGCGGTGCATCTTCAGCGTCCGCCCCGCCATGATGTTGTCGAGGGTGGTGAGACCCTTGAACAGCGCGACGTTCTGGAAGGTGCGGCCGATGCCGCGACGCGCCGCCTCGTGCGGCCTGCGCCCCGTCCGCGCCTCGCCGCGATGGATCACACGACCCACCTGCGGATGGTAGAAGCCGTTGATGACGTTGAGCATCGACGTCTTGCCGGCGCCGTTCGGGCCGATGATCGCCCGGACCTCGCCGGCGACGATGTCGAAGGACACGTCGGTGAGGGCGTTGACGCCGCCGAACGACAGCGAGATGTCCTCGACCTGCAGGAGCGGCATGCCCTTCTCGATGGGAGGAAGCGAGCTCTTCATTCCGCCGCCTCCTTCTTGGTCGCGTGGACGTCCATGTCGACGATCCTGACGTCGCCGGTGATGGTGCCCTTGCGGCCGTCTTCGAAGGAGATCTCGGTGACCACGTGCTTCTCCGTCGAGCCGTCGTAGAGCGCTTCGACCAGCGGTGCGTAGCGATCGGCGATGAAGCCGCGTCGAACCTTCTGAGTGCGCGTCAACTCGCCGTCGTCGGCGTCCAGTTCCTTGTGCAGGATCAGGAAGCGGCGGATCTGCGCGCCCGCCATCATCGGCTCGGCGGCGAGGTCGCGATTGACCTTGTCCACCGCAGTGCGGATGCGCTCGTAGACCTGCGGGTGACCGGCGAGTTCCTGGTAGCTGGCGTAGGTGACGTCGTTGCGCTCCGCCCAGGCGCCGACCGAGGCCAGATCGATGTTGAGGAACACCGTGGCGAAGTCGCGCCCGTCGCCGAAGGCCACCGCCTCCTTGATGTCGGCGAAGAACTTCAGCTTGTTCTCCAGATACTTCGGCGCGAACAGGGTGCCGTCGACGAGTTTGCCGACGTCCTTGGCGCGATCGATGATCTTGAGATGGCCGCTGGAGGTCTCGATGAAGCCGGCGTCGCCGGAATGCACCCAGCCGTCTTCGGTCTTGGTCTCCGCGGTCGCCGCCTCGTTCTTGTAGTAGCCGACGAAGACGCCCGGGCTGCGATAGAGCACCTCGCCGCTGTCGGAGATCTTGATCTCCACCTGCGGACCCGGCACGCCGACGGTGTCGGCGCGGATCTCGGCGTCGGGCTGCAGCGTCACGTAGACCGAGGCTTCGGTCTGGCCGTAGAGCTGCTTCAGGTTGACGCCGATCGAGCGATAGAAGCGGAAGATCTCCGGTCCGATCGCCTCGCCGGCGGTGTAGGCGACGCGGGTGCGGGTGAAGCCGAAGCGGTTCTTCAGCGGCCCGTAGACCAGGAACTCGCCGAGCGCATAGTTCAACCGATCGAGGAGACCGACCTTCTCGCCGTCGAGGATCGCCTCGCCGAGCCGATCGGCGACGGCGAGGAAGTGGTCGACCATCTTCTGCTTGAGCTTGCCGGCGTCCTGCATGCGGACCTGGGTGCGGGTCAGCATCGTCTCGTAGACGCGCGGCGGCGCGAAGACGTAGGTCGGGCCGATCTCGCGCCGGTCGTCGTCGGTCGTCTCGGCGCTCTCCGGGCAGTTGACGCAGAAGCCGACCACGTAGGACTGGGCGTAGGAGAAGATGTGGTCGCCGACCCAGGCGATCGGCAGATAGGCGACGACCTCCTCGTCGGCCGTCAGCTTGTCGAAGTCGATGCCGTTCTTGGCCGAGATCAGCACGTTGTCGAAGGACAGCATCACGCCCTTGGGCTTGCCGGTGGTG
>CALMYM010000351.1 GCA_937873675.1 uncultured Alphaproteobacteria bacterium
TCCGCGTCGTCGGCGATGTCCCGCAGAGGCGACAGAGGGTACGACCGGGATCGGACATCATCCACGGCGAGGGGGGGGAGTCGAGGATCGGGAACCGTCGTCATCGCTTGGGAGCTCCTGAGGCGTGATCCGATCCACGAGTGCCGTTTCACACATCCGACTTCGCTAATTTACAAGACGAAACATAGATCGTCCATAAATGTTTGTGGTGCGAAGGCCCCGGCGAGGCGTCGCTTCGGGCTCCCCAGCTGCGAAAGGGGGCCGAAAAACCTCGGAATTCTGTCATTTTTCTCTCGAACCCGGATGGCCGCGCGACGATCCGCCGCGCCGTCCGCCGTGTCGCCACCTCGTCGGAATTGCGGATCGGGCCATGCCGAGACCGCTCTCGACCAATCGGGGAAGCTCTGCGACATTCGACGCCCGCCGGCCGTCGCCCCACCCGGTTCACGGTCGCGTCTCAGGAACACGGCATCGCCCGACGGCGAGCGCCACCCGCACGAGGACCCGCCCTTGACCGGCTCCGCCTCCCCCTACGAGATCGATCTCGACCGGAACGACGCCAACTTCGTCGCCCTGACCCCCCTCACCTATCTGGAGCGCTCGGCCGCCGTCTGGCCGAATCGCGTCGCGCTGATTCACGGGGACGTCCGTCGCACCTGGGCCGAGACCGCGGCGCGCAGCCGCCGCCTCGCTTCGGCGTTGATCGAGAAGGGGTACGGCAAGGGCGCGACCATCGCCTTCCTCGCCGCCAACACGCCCGAGCTCTTCGAGGCGCATTACGGCGTGCCGCTGATGGGCGGCGTGCTCAACGCCATCAACACGCGGCTCGACCCGGAGGCGATCGCCTTCATCCTCGGTCACGGCGAGGCGAAGATCCTGTTCGTCGATCGGGAATTCTCGAAGGTCGCCAAGGCGGCGGTCGCCATGCTGGCGGCGCCGATCCCGGTCGTCGACATCGACGATCCGAGTTTCGAGGGCGGCGAACTCATCGGCGAGACGGATTACGAGGCCTTCATCGCCGAGGGCGATCCGGAGCATCCCTGGACCTTCCCGACGGACGAATGGCAGGCGCTGGCGCTCAACTACACCTCGGGCACCACCGGCAACCCGAAGGGCGTCGTCTACCACCATCGCGGCGCCTATCTGAACGCCGTCTCCAACGCGCTCTCGTGGAACCTCGGCGGTGACGCGGTCTATCTGTGGACCCTGCCGATGTTCCACTGCAACGGCTGGTGCTTCCCCTGGACCATGGCGGTCGTCGGCGGCACCTCGGTCTGCCTGCGCCACGTCCGCGCCGACAAGGTCTACGAGGCGATCGCCGGCGAGCAGGTCAGCCATTTCTGCGGGGCGCCGATCGTCCTCAACATGCTCAACAATGCGCCCGCGGCCCTCAAGGAGAAGGTCTCCCACAAGGTCAAGGCGATGGTCGCCGGCGCGGCGCCGCCGGCCGCGGTCATCGCCGGCATGGAGGGCATGGGCTGGGAGGTCACCCACGTCTACGGGCTGACCGAGGTCTACGGGCCGACCATGCTCAACGTCTGGAAGGACGAGTGGAACGATCTGCCGCTCGACGAGCGCGCCCGGATCAAGGCGCGCCAGGGCGTGCGCGGGCCGATGCTCGAAGGCGTCATGGTGGCCGACCCGATCACCATGGAGCCGGTGGAGCCGAACGGGCGGACCATCGGCGAGATCTTCATGCGCGGCAACAACGTCATGTCGGGCTATCTCAAGAACCCGAAGGCGACCGAAGAGGCCTTCGCCGGCGGCTGGTTCCACACCGGCGACCTCGCCGTCATGCACCCCGACGGCTACGTCGAGATCAAGGACCGCTCCAAGGACATCATCATCTCGGGTGGCGAGAACATCTCCTCGATCGAGGTCGAGGACGTGCTCTACAAGCACCCGGAGGTGATGGAGGCGGCGGTCGTCGCCCGTCCGGACGAGAAATGGGGGGAGACGCCCTGCGCCTTCATCCTGCTCAAGGACGGTGCGACGGCGAGCGAAGCCGACATCATCGCCTTCTGCCGCCTGCACCTCGCCGGCTACAAGCTGCCCAAGACCATCGTCTTCGGGCCGCTGCCCAAGACCTCGACCGGCAAGATCCAGAAATTCATGCTGCGCAACGCGGTGAAGGAACTCTGATTTCGTGGGCCGGCGCCCGGCGCCGGCCCGCACCTCGACCACGGATCGCGTGGTCCACCCCGTTCGTTCCACCGAAATGCGCGATCAGCGCACCCCGAGAAGACCCCGGAGACGGCCATGACCGGCTATACCGCCCCTCTTTCCGACATCACTTTCGTGCTCCAGGACGTCGTCGGCCTGCCGGCGATCGCCGGGCTCCCCGGCTTCGAGGAGGCGACGCCCGACCTCGCGGCGTCGATCCTCGACGAGGCGGCGAAGATCGCCGGCGACGTGCTGGCGCCGCTCAACCGGGCCGGCGACACCATCGGCGCCAAGTGGGACGCCGGCCGCGTTTCGCTGCCCGACGGCTGGAAGGAGGCGTGGGACGCGCTGGTCGAGGGGGGCTGGAACGGCCTGCCCTACCCGGCCGACTACGGCGGCATGGGGCTGCCCAACCTCCTCAACATGGGCGTCTTGGAGATGTGGCAGTCGGCCAACATGGCCTTCTCGCTCTGTCCGCTGCTCACCCAGGGCGCGGTCAACGCCATCTCGCAATACGGATCCGACGCCCAGAAGGCGACCTATCTGCCGAAGATGGTTCCCGGCGCCTGGGCCGGCACGATGAACCTCACCGAGCCGCAGGCCGGCTCCGACCTCGCCGCGGTGCGCTCGCGTGCCGTGCCGGAGGGCGACGCGTTCCGCATCTCGGGGCAGAAGATCTTCATCACCTACGGCGAACACGAGATGAGCGAGAACATCGTCCATCTCGTTCTGGCGCGCCTCCCCGACGCCCCTCCCGGGGTCAAGGGCATCTCGCTCTTCATCGTGCCGAAGTTCCTCGTGAACGCCGACGGGTCGATCGGTGACCGCAACGACGTGGTCTGCGCCTCGATCGAGCACAAGCTCGGCATCCACGGCTCGCCGACCGCCGTCCTCGTCTTCGGCGAGAAGGGTGGCGCGCTGGGCGAGATCGTCGGCGAACCCGGCCGCGGCCTCGAATACATGTTCGCGATGATGAACCATGCCCGGCTCAACGTCGGCCTGCAGGGCCTGTCGATCGCCGAACGCGCCTATCAGCAGGCCCGCGCCTACGCGAACGAACGCATCCAGGGCAAGCCGGTCGGCTGGCGCGATCCGGCGACGCCGCCGATCGTCGCCCATCCCGACGTCAAGCGCCTGCTCGTCTCGATGCGTGCCCGTATCGAGGCGATGCGCGGCATCATCTACGAGACCGCCGCCGCCGGCGACGTCTCCCACGCCCACCCGGACGCCGCGGTGCGCGCCGCCGCCAAGCGCAAGGTCGACGTGCTGACGCCGATCGCCAAGGGTTGGTCGACCGAGACCGGCTGCGACGTCACCTCCGACGGCGTCCAGATCCACGGCGGCATGGGCTACATCGAGGAGACCGGCGCCGCCCAGCATTTCCGCGATGCCCGCATCACCCCGATCTACGAGGGTACCACGGCGATCCAGTCGAACGCGCTGGTCGGCGGTTCGGGGCTCCGCGAGCCCGGCCTCGGGGTGCGCGAGCTCTTCACCGAGATCGACGCCACGGTGACCGCCGCGTCGCGCCTTCCCGACGTGACGAAGGCCGGCGCCGCTCTCGGCGCGGCGCTCGCCACGGCGCGTGAGGCGCTCGACTGGCTCGGCGAAGCGGCGAACGAAGAGGCGCGGCTGCCCTTCGCGGCGTCCGTCCCCTTCCTCCACCTGATGGGTCTCCTCACCGGCGGCTGGATGCTCACCCGCGGCGCCGTCGCCGCGGCCAAGGGCGCCGGCCCGGATGCGGAGTTCCGCAAAGCGCGCATCGCCATCGCCGACATCTTCGCCGCCCAGTACCTGCCGCAGGTGGCGGCGCGCTTCGAGGCGATCCGCGGCTCGAGCGCCGCGGTGCTGGCGTTCGACGACGCGATGCTGTGAGCCAAGATCAGGCGCGTGCGGCGGGGCGTTTCGTCTCGCCGCCGCGCGTCTCGGCGACCGAGCGGGCGAGCCAGGTGCGGAAGCGGGCGAGCACCGGGTCGCTCCAGCGCGCCTCGGGGGCGACGAACCAGTAGCCGCCGAGGTCGACCTCGGTCTCGAGCAGCTCGACCAGCCGGCCGGCGACGATGTCGTCGGCGGCCTGGAGCCGCGTCGCCAGCGCCACCCCTTGCCCCGCCCCCGCCGCATCGAGCGCCGAGGAGGCGTACCACAGACGTGGTCCGGCGAGATCGCCGAGCGGCCGATGTCCCGTCGCCTCGAACCAACGGCGCCACTGGTCGCGGCTCTCCTCGTGGATGAGCCGCTGTTGCTCGAGGTCGGCGAGGCGGGTGACGGGCGCGCGCGCCGCGACCCAGGCCGGCGACGCGACGGGGAAGAGGCGCGACCGTTCGAGCAGCACCGAGCGGCCGACGGCGTCGGGGCCGGCGGCGTAGCGGATCTCGGCGTCGGCCTCGTGATGGGCGAAGTCGGGGCGCTCGGTCGTCGCCTTGAGGACGATCTCGACCTCCGGCAACGCCGCCTGGAGATCGGCGAGGCGCGGCGCCAGCCAGCGCGCCGCCAGCCCCGGCACGCACCACAGCCGGAGGAGCCCGCGCGCTCGCGCCGGCTTCAGCTCCCGCGTCGCTTCGGCGATGAGGTCGAAGGCGGCGGCGACGGTGCGATGGAAAGCTCGGCCCTCGTCGGTGAGCACCACGCCGCGCGGGCCGCTCTCCACCAGCCGGGCCCCCAACCAGCCCTCGAGATTGCGCACGTGGCGGGACACGACGGTGTGGCAGACCCCGAGATCGGCGGCGGCGCGGCGCATCGACGCCGTCCGCCCCACAGCCTCGAAGGCGCGCACCATCGTCAGCGGCGGCATGCGCCCGCGCTCGGCGCCGCCGTCGGCGGGATCGGGTGGCGGTGACGGGGGCGAACGTTTCGCCATGGAGGGCGGCTCTCCGGGATGATCGCGCCGCCCCGAGGGGAGCCTCCGATCGCTGTCCAGTGGTGCCACCATAGCACCACGGCGGCGCGAAAAAAGCGTCTCCCGGGACCGCCTTCTCGCGCGCACCATGGAGCGACGCCAACGCTGTCCAGCACGGATCGACCATGACCGACAACGCCTCGCTCCTCGCCCGCCGCACCGCCGCCGTTCCGCGTGGCGTCGGCACCGCTTTTCCCATCTTCGCCGACCGGGCGGAGAACGCCGAACTGTGGGACGTCGAGGGCAAGCGCCACATCGACTTCGCCGGCGGCATCGCCGTGCTCAACACCGGCCATCGCCATCCCAGGGTCATGGCGGCGGTGGAGGCGCAGATGGCGCGCTTCACCCATACCGCGTTCCAGGTGACGGCCTACGAGCCCTATGTCGAGCTGGCCGAGAAGCTCAACGCCCGCGCGCCGTTCGCGGGGCCGGCCAAGACCATCTTCTTCACCACCGGTGGCGAAGCGCTGGAGAACGCGGTGAAGATCGCGCGCGCCCATACGGGCCGCTCGGCGGTGATCACCTTCACCGGCGCCTTCCACGGCCGCACCATGCTGACCATGGCGATGACCGGCAAGGTCGCGCCCTACAAGAAGAAGTTCGGCCCGATGCCGGCCGAGGTGTTCCACGTGCCCTTCCCCAACGCGCTGCACGGGGTCACCGTCCAGCAGTCGCTCGATGCGCTCGGCTTCCTGTTCCGCGCCGACGTCGAGCCGGAGCGGGTGGCGGCGATCGTCATCGAGCCGGTGCAGGGCGAAGGCGGCTTCTACGAGACGCCGGTCGAGTTGTGGCGGGCGCTGCGCAAGATCTGCGACGATCACGGCATCGTCCTGATCGCCGACGAGGTGCAGACCGGCTTCGGCCGCACCGGCAAGCTCTTCGCCGTCGAACACACCGGGGTCGAGCCGGACCTGATCACCATGGCCAAGTCGCTCGCCGGCGGTTTCCCGCTCTCCGGCGTGCTCGGCCGTGCGGCGATCATGGACGCACCGGAACCGGGCGGCCTCGGCGGCACCTACGGTGGCTCGCCGATCGCCTGCGCCGCGGCGCTCGCGGTGCTCGAGGCGATCGACGAGGAGAAGCTGCTCGATCGCTCGAACGCCATCGGCGCGCGGATCAAGGACCGGCTGGAGAAGATCGCGGCGCGCAACGACGTCGTGCCGATCACCGGCATCCGCGGCAACGGTGCGATGATCGGCTTCGACATCGTCAAGTCGCGCGGCGCCTACGAGGCGGATGCGGAGGCGACGAAGCGGGTGACGAGCCACGCGCTCGCCGGCGGCCTGATCCTGCTCTCCTGCGGCGTCTACGCCAATGTCGTCCGCATCCTCGTGCCCCTCACCGTCTCGGACGCCGTCCTCGACGAGGGGATGGACATCCTGGAGGCGGCGTCGGTCGAAGCGGCCAAGGGCTGAGCGGGAGCGAATCGAGGCGGGACGGTGCGGTCCTGGCGGCGGTCCCGCTGCCGCGATCTCATCCCGTTTTCCCGGTCGGGAAGTGCCGGGAACCTGCCGCAACGACATCTCGAGGCGTCGAAGCACGAATTCTCCACCGGCCAACGCACCGATGCACTGGAAATTCGACACGATTTGCTGAAGATTGAGGCTGCTTTCGATCTTCGACCGAGTACGGCCGGAGACGTCTCGCGTCAGGCCTGGAGGTGGCGGACGCGGGTTCTGTGCAGGGAGGCCGCGATGGTCCGTCGTTCCTTTGGAATTGGTTCCGCCCTCTTCGCTCTGGCGATGGTGTTCGGTGCGGGCAACGCCTTCGCCCAGGCGAACGTGATGAAGGCCTGCGGCGCCGAATGGCAGGCCGCGAAGGAAGCCAAGAAGGTCAAGCCGGGCGAGACCTGGAACAGCTTCCTCGCCGACTGCCGCAAGCGTCATGCCGACGACGACGACGCGGTTCCGCCGGAGCCCAAGGCTGCCGCCAAGCCGGCTGCTGCGCCGGCCGCCGCCGCCAAGCCGGCCGCTGCCCCCGCCAAGCCGGCCGCCGCGCCCGCCAATCCGCCGAGCGAGAAGCAGCTGACCCCGGGCCAGCTCGCGGCTCGCGAACGCATCAAGAAGTGCGGCGCCGAGTGGACCGCGGCCAAGGAGGCCGGCAAGATCAAGGCCGGGCAGAAGTGGCCGCAGTACTGGAGCGACTGCAACAAGCGCCTCAAGGCCGCCGGCCAGTGAGTCGCGCCGTGCCTGCGCGCCCGCGGGCGTGAGAGGTGGCAGACATGAAGACGGCCCCGTGGTGACACGGGGCCGTTCGCTTTTTCGGGGCACCTATCGGGGGTCGGCGTCGGGCCGGCCACATGGGAGCTGTGCGTCGATGCACGGCCTCCGGTGGACGGCCGATCGGCCACCTCGCCGCGAGGCGGCGCACGACACGGCCTCGAACGCCGAATTCTCGGGGGCCGCCGGCCTCACGGGCGCGGTGCGCGCCTCAGTTCGTCCGGGTCCAGGTGTCGCTCTTGCAGATCAGGCCGCCGAGGACGCAGCCCTGCAGCTTCATGGACTTGGCGCCCTCGAGGGTGATGTAGCCGGTGTAGGTCTTGCCGTCGTCGGTGTTGTAGACCTCGCCCTTCCACTGATCGGGCGTGCCCGACGGCTTCATGCCGAGCAGCACGCGCACGCCGGTCACCGGGCGGTCGCGCTTGGCCGCGTCGGGATTGTGGATGTCCTTGCGCGGGTTCTTCTCCCACACCACCGTGCCGCAGACGGCCGAACCGCAGTTGTCGATGCGGATCTTGCCGGTGCCGCTGGAGCGGATCCACACACCGGTCGGGTCACCCGCCAGCGCGGGGGTGGCGGCGAGAGTTGCGACGGCGAGAGCCGTGGCGAGCACGAACTTCATGGGCGAATTCCTCCGCTGGATCCGACTTTCGTCGTCGGTCGATTTTCTTTCCCATTCTTGAACCATGGCGTCAAGAACGCCCATGAAACGCCATCGAATCCGCGGCGCTTTCGGCGAATTCGGGGAATGTGGGCGCGGAGTCCGGTATCGCGGAACACAATCTCAATATTTCGAGTTCAGACTTTCGGACCATAAGAACCGGGGTCTCACCCGGACATCATTGGTTTCGAGGGATGTACCATGATCAGGAAACTCTGGGCCGACAGGCACGGGGGGTACGCGATCGCGTTCGGGCTCACGGGCCTCACGCTGGTGCTCGCCGCCGGCGGTACGACCGATATGATGCGTTACCTCGATACCCGCGCCAAACTCCAGGACGCCGTCGACGCGACGGCACTCTTCGTCGCGACACGACACAAGAACGGTGAGGATGTCGCCGAAGGTTCGAAAGCGCTGGCGAAGACATACCTCGCCAAAGTCTTCGATCCGCGCTTCGGCTCTCTCGGTGACGTCGATGCGAGTGCCACCACGAACTCGCTCACCGTCACCGCGGAGGCCGGGCTCGACACCTACTTCCTCAAGGTGATGAACCTCGACAAGCTGGCGTCGACGGCGAAATCGACCGTGACCTGGTCGACGTCGTCGATGGAGATCGCCCTGGTGCTCGACACCACCGGTTCGATGGCGGACTCCAACAAGCTGCCGAGCCTGAAGAGCGCCGCGAAGACGATGGTCGACACGCTCTCGGCCAAGGCGTCGGCGTCGATGTCGATCAAGTTCTCGCTGGTTCCCTTCGCCAACTTCGTCAACGTCGGAGCGGGAAACTCCGCCGCCGCGTGGATCGATCAGGGTGGAGCGCAGCGCTCGTCCTATTACGACTCCTACTTCTCCGAACATGCGGATCGGATGGCGATCTACGCCAAGCTCGGCAAGACCTGGCCCGGCTGCGTCGAGACACGTCCCGAGCCCTACGACATGGACGACAGCGCGCCGTCGACGGGGACCCCCGACACACTCTTCGTGCCGGCGCTGCATCCCGACGAGCCCGACAGCGGCTCCTACATCGCCAACGACTACATGAACGACCAGACCACGGGCGATCAAATCAAGAAGATGAAGAACAAGAAGAAGTACGACAGCCCCACCGGTGTCGACCTCTCCAACTCGAATCTCTATTCGAACTACAAGGTGCCGAAGGGGCCGCAGTTCCTCTGCGACACCAAGCCGATCCAGCGTCTGACGTCGAACTACACCTCGGTGAAGAGCCAGATCGACGCTCTCGCGGCGGCCGGCAGCACCAACGTTCCCGAAGGTATCGCCTGGGGTTGGCGGGCGCTGTCGCCCAAGGCACCGTTCTCCGACGGCAAGGCCTACAACGACGGCGACAACGACAAGGTCATGGTGGTTCTGACCGACGGGACCAACTCGATCAACACCTTCCCGACCGACCTCGGCGGCGCCTATTCGAGCTGGGGCTATCCGATGAGCGGACGGCTCGGCTTCAATCCGGGCACCAACCAGCGCAACGGTCTCGATGCCAAGACGCGCACCGTCTGCACCAAGGCCAAGGCCGCGGGCATCAAGATCTACGCCATCGGCCTGATGATCGACGACGCCGACGGTCAACAGCTGCTGGCGGACTGCTCCTCCGGCCCGGCCTACTACTACAACACCCCGTCGGCCGACAAACTCCAGGCGGTCTTCGACGACATCGCCAAGAAGATCTCGAAGATACGCATCGCGTCCTGAGTTTTCCGCTGCGACCGATCGCCCCGGAAAGATGCTTCGCCCCTCGGCGCCCGAACCACGGCGCCGAGGGGTTTTTCGTGGGAATCGGGTCGCTCCCGAGTGGCAAGACCGCTTCTCTCACGCGAATTTGCAACGAAAGTCGCCCGGAAACGGGC
>CALMYM010000352.1 GCA_937873675.1 uncultured Alphaproteobacteria bacterium
TGGCCGCCTCGCGCACGGTGGCGAAGGCCGGGACCAGGAGGTCGTCGAGGTCGGTGCCGTTCGCCAGTTGCTCGCGGAAGAGGCGGGTGCGGTCGCGCAGCGCGTCGTCGGAGAGGGCGGCGACTTCCGGTTCGAGCGCGGCGATCGCCTCGACGCGGGGCCGATAGGCCTTGATCTTGCGGTCGTTGGCGGAGCCGAAGAGCTTCTTGGCGAGAGATGCGAGGCCGATCATGGAGGCCCTTCCTCGAGGTCGTGCGTGGTGTCGCGGTTTCCGGCTTCCGAGGGGCGCGAGAGGTGTCGCAGGCACCCGGCGGGAGGCGGATCACCGACGGAGCGGACCTCGACTGGACCGGACCGGCGACGATCTGATGACGGCGCGCCGCCGCGCGCTCGAGGTCGGCGGAGGCGCACGCGAGACGGCGCACGAAACCGATCGACGCCCGCACAGGCGAGGCGGCTCGGGACAGATAAGAGTGGGTCCGGCGGTTGTCAACGGCGGCGGATCGGGCCAAAGTCGCGCGCGATTCCGTGCGAAGGCCGATGTCGCGCGCGAATCCGCGCGAAGGACGGGCGGTCCACTCGCGACGGTCACAGCTTCGCCACAAGCGGCGGTCTACCTGTCGGCCGCCCGACCGACCTTCTCGCCCGAGGAGGGGCGTCGGGAACCGCGCCGATCCGGTCGATCGTCGAAACTCCCGTAGAAGGACGCATTCGCACATGAACGGACATCGCAGGATCGCCGCGACCGTCGCTCTTCTCGCCGGGCTCACCGCCCCGTTCGCGGCGCTGGCCCAGGACAAGGTCCTCGCTCGGGTCGGCGGCCAGCCGATCACCGAGAAGGAGGTCGTCGCCGCCTCCGCCGCGCTCGCCGCGCAGCTGGCGCAGCTTCCCGAAGACGCGCGCAAGCGGGCCGTGCTCGATCGGCTGATCGACATGCGGATCGTCGCCGCCGCCGCCGCCAAGGCCGGCCTCGACCAGGGCGAAGCCTTCAAGGCGCGCCTCGAGCAGGTGCGCTCGCAGCTGCTGATCGCCGAATACCTCAAGGCCAAGGTCGAGCCGGCGGTCACCGAGGACGCCATCAAGGCGCGCTACGACCACGACGCCAAGTCCTTCGATCCGCCGGAAGAGACGCGGGCGCGCCACATCCTGGTGAAGACCGAGGACGAGGCCAAGGCGATCATCGCCGACCTCGCCAAGGGCGGCGACTTCGCCGCGATCGCCAAGGAGAAGTCGCAGGATCCCGGTTCGGGCGTCCAGGGCGGCGACCTCGGCTTCTTCGGCGCCGGCGAGATGGTTCCCGAGTTCGATGCGGCGGTGAAGACGCTGGCGGTCGGGGAAACGACCAAGGCGCCGGTGAAGAGCCAGTTCGGCTATCACGTCATCAAGGTCGAGGAGAAGCGCAAGCAGCCGATCCCGTCGCTCGACGAGGTGCGCGATCAGGTCAAGCAGGCGCTGATCGGCGAGACCTTCTCCAAGATGCTCGCCGAACTGAAGGCGGCCGCCAAGGTCGAGATCGACGAGGCCGCGCTCAAGGCGAAGTGAGCCGAGACGGCCGAACCGGAAAAGATCGCGGGGGGCGGGCCGATGGTCCGCCCCTTCGTCATTTTCGGCGCGCCGAAAGGCCGTCGATCAACAGGTCGACCGCCGGGACGACACGCTCGTCGTCGAGCCGGTCACACAGGAGGTGGAACCAGTTCACCGCCATGATCGCCTCGCGCACCCGCCGAACGTCGGCGTCGGGAGCGAGTTGACCGCGATCGATCGCCCTCTCGATCGCCAGATCGAGGACGTTGCGCGCGTTGCGGCCGTCGTCGGCGAAGTGGTCGGCGAGGCTGCGCCGGGTCTCGGGTGAGGATTGGGCCTCGGCGATGATGGCGGCGAAGGCGGCTCCCGCCGGTGAACCGCGCCAGAAGGACCACAGGCTGCGGGTGAGGTCGACGAGATCGGCGCGGAAGTCGCCGTGGTCGGGGGCGACGATCACCCGGTCCTTGTGGCGGTCGTAGAGTTCCAGCAGCAGGGCGATCTTGTTCGGCCAACGGCAATAGAGGGTCGGTTTGCCGGCTTTGGCCGGGCGGGCGCCCGCCTCGAAGGTGCCCCCGGCGGGACCCGACTCCGCGGGCAGCGATTCGGCGGCGGCGAGGATGGCCTCGTGGCTCGCGGTCGAGCGCTGCGGACCGGCCGAACGGCGTCTCGGGAGGGCGGGGGCTTCGTCGCGGTCGTTCATCTCGGAGGGCTCGGCGGCACGATCGGAATCGGTCCGATCGGCGAAATCCTATCCGAGGCGCGTTGACATGACGATGGTACCTCTTTAATGAAACGTGACGTATCGTATAAATAAACATTCGGAGCCGATGACGATGTCGAGAGCCGATGCCGATCCTTCCGCGCCCGTCGAGACTTCTCCTGTGTCCGCCGCCGATCCGTCTTCCGCTCCCGGCGGCGCCGCTTCGGGGCGCGCACGGCTGGCGTCGCTGGCGGTGGCGGCGCCTCTGGTCACGGTCTGTCTGTGGGCCGGCAACACCATCGTCACCCGCAGTGCGGCCGGTGTCGTCGAACCGGCGTCGATGGCCTTCTACCGATGGCTCCTCGCCTTCGCCGTGCTGACGCCGTTTCTCCTCCCGGCGGTCTGGAGGCGACGGGAGACGGTGCGCGGCAACTGGACGAAGTTGGCGGTGCTCGGGGTTCTCGGCATGGCGCTCTATCAGGGGCTCGCCTACGAGGCGGCGAAGACGACGACGGCGATCAACATGGGCGTCATCGTCGCGTTGATGCCGCTGATGGCGGTGCTGCTCGCGGTTTTTTTCGCGGGGGGCCGGCGGAGGGGGGGGCGCATCGCGGGGGGGGGTGTGGGGGCGGCCGGGCTGGTGGTGCTGGTGACGGGGGGCGAACCGTCCCGCCTCGTCGAAGCGGGCATCGCTTTCGGCGACGGGTTGATGCTGATCGCCGTCTTTTCGAACGCGCTCTACGGCGTCCTGATCAAGCGTTGGACGACGCCTCTGACCTCCTGGCAGCAGCTCTATGTCCAGATCGGGTTCGGGACGCTCTTCATCCTGCCGTTCTGGATCGTCTCGCCGGTGTCGCCGCCGACCGCCGCGAACCTGCCGCTGATCCTCTATGCGGCGATCGCGGCGTCGTTGCTCGCGCCGGTGTTCTGGATCGTCGGGATCCGGCGGCTCGGGGCGGCGCGGGCGACGCTCTTCCTCAATCTCCTGCCGCCGATCGTCGCCGGTCTCGCCTGGGGGCTGCTCGGTGAGGAGATCCGCGCCTTCCATCTCGTCGGCGGGGTGGTGGCTCTGATCGGCGTGGCGATCGCCCTGTGAGGGCCGGAGATAGCGAACGACCGGTCCTTTTCGCTCGTGGTCGGGGCGTCGAGTGGTCGCAACTTGAGTGGTCCGGAAAAGGCAGTTAAAGCCTCGTGCGTCGATCGAACGCCTTTCGGAGGCTCGTATGTCCCACGCCGTCTCGCCGCTCGCGCCCAAGTCCTATCCCGCGACCCCGGTGGTGCCCGGCGTTCGCTTCGCCACGGCGGAAGCCGGGATCAAGTACAAGAACCGCACCGACGTGCTGCTCGCGCTGTTCGACGAGGGCACGCGGGTCGCCGGCGTCTTCACCACCTCGAAGTGCCCATCGGCGCCGGTCGACTGGTGCCGGGCCAATCTGGCGCAGGGCCGGGCGCGGGCGCTGGTGGTCAATTCCGGCAATGCCAACGCCTTCACCGGCAAGAAGGGCGTCGAGACGGTCCGCGTCACCGCCGACATCGCGGCGAAGGTCGCGGGTTGCGCGCCTTCCGAGGTCTTCCTCGCCTCGACCGGCGTCATCGGCGAGCCGCTCGACCCGCGCAAGTTCGAAGGCGTCCTCGACGAGACGGCGACGCGGGTCGCCGAGGGACCGTGGATCGACGCGGCGCGCGCCATCATGACCACCGACACCTTCCCGAAGGTGGCGACCCGCACGGCGAAGCTCGGCGGGGTCGAGGTGGTGCTGGTCGGCATGGCCAAGGGGGCGGGCATGATCGCGCCGGACATGGCGACCATGCTCTCCTTCCTGTTCACCGACGCGGCGATCGAGGCGCCGGTGTTGCAGGCTCTGATCTCGGACGCCGTCGTCGACAGCTACAACGCCACCACCATCGACGGCGACACTTCGACTTCCGACACGGTGCTCCTCTTCGCGACGGCCAAGGCGGCGGCGCGTGGCCAGACGCCGGTGACGGCGGTCGACGATCCGGCGCTCGCCGAGTTCCGCGCGGCGCTGGAGAGCCTCACCCTCGAACTCGCCCAGTGGGTCGCCAAGGACGGCGAAGGCGCGCGCAAGTTCGTCGAGGTCCGGGTCGAGGGGGCGGTCTCCAAGGCTTCGGCGCGGCGCATCGCCATGTCGATCGCCAATTCGCCGCTGGTGAAGACGGCCTGCGCCGGCGAGGACGCCAATTGGGGCCGCGTCGTCATGGCGGTGGGTAAAGCCGGCGAGCCGGCGGAGCGCGATCGGCTGGCGATCTGGTTCGGCGACACGCGGGTGGCGGTCGAAGGCGAGCGCGATCCGGCCTATTCGGAAGCGGTCGCCTCGGCCTACATGAAGCGCGATCACATCGTCGTGAAGGTCGAGATCGGCCTCGGGACGGCGTCCGACACGGTCTACACCTGCGATCTCACCAAGGAATACGTGGCGATCAACGGCGATTATCGGAGCTGAACCGCAATGAGGATCGTCCTGGTCGCCGCCGTCGCCCTGATCGACGCCGACGGACGGGTGCTGCTGGCGCAGCGTCCGGAGGGCAAGTCCATGGCGGGACTATGGGAATTCCCCGGCGGCAAGATCGAGCCGGGGGAGAGCCCGGAGGCGACACTGATCCGCGAGCTCCACGAAGAACTCGGGATCGAGGTCAAAGAGCCCTGTCTGGCGCCGCTCACCTTCGCCAGTCATCGTTATGAAGATTTTCATCTCCTGATGCCACTCTACGTCTGCCGTAGGTGGACAGGAACGGTCCGCGGACGCGAAGGACAGGCCCTCAAATGGGTCCGCCCGACGAAACTGCGAGACTTTCCGATGCCGCCGGCGGACGAACCTTTGATACCGCATCTGATCGATCTCATCTGATCGGATCGACCGCGAGAGATTTCGAGGCATGCGCATCACGACCAGGATCGAGAGGCTTCGCGCCACGACCCGCGCCCTGATGAGCGACGACTCCGGTTCCACGTCGATGGAATACGGGCTCGTCGGCACCCTCGTCTCGATCGCCATCATCGCGTCGCTGTCGGCGACCGGCACCGGCGTCGCCGACAAGTGGAACGCCTTCGCCAACACGATCAACTCGTACCTGCGCTGATCGTTCGGCGGGTTTCCCGCTCTCAGTCCGCCCCACCGCCGCCTTCGGGCGGCGTCTTCACATCTGGGCCGCCTTCGGGCGGCGTCTTCACATCTGGGCCGCCTTCGGGCGGCGTCGTCACATCTGCGCCGCCTTCGGGCGGCGTCTTCGTATCCGCGCCCTCTTCGGTGAAGGTGCGGGCGTTCAGGGCGTCGGCGAGGCGGACGGTGGCGCTGCCGGGTTTCGCCGGCTTCTGCTGACTCTCGTGCGGCGCCCAGCCGGAGGCCGATACGATCTCGAAGGTGGCGCGCAGCCGGCCGTCCGGGTCGGAGAAACGCTCGGCGTAGATCTCGGCGGCGCGCAGGAAGAGGCGACGCGAGGTCGGGCGGCGCGAGCGGTCGACGAGCGGATTGGTGGCGCCCATGGCGCGCAGGTCGGCGATCAGGTCGAACATCGAGCGATAGCGCACGGTGAAGCGATCGGAATCGGTGACCGGCAGGGCGAAGCCGGCGCGCTGCAGGAGCGAGCCGAGATCGCGGACACCGACGAAGGGGATCACCCGCGGCGACAGGCCCCCGGTCAGTTCGACCTCGGCATCGGCGAGCGCTTCGCGCAGTTCACGCAGGGTTTCGCCGCCGAGGAGCGCGGCGAGGAGGAGACCGTCGGGCGCCAGCGCCCGGCGGATCTGGATCAGCGTGCCGGGCAGATCGTCGACGAACTGCAGCGACAGCATCGAGATCACCAGATCGAGGCTCGCCGGCGGGAAGGGCAGCGCCTCCTCGTCGACGACGAGATCGGCGCGCGGGTCGGGATCGAGTGCGGCGATCCGCACCTCGTCGGTCTTGCCGAGGCGGCGCACGGCCTCCGCGGCCCGGCCGGCGGCGAGGCCGAGGTCGACGGCGCGGGGGAAGCGGCGTAGGACGGGCACGAGCCGGTCGTCGAGGTCGTCGATCGCGCGGGTGAGGAGGAAGTCGGCGCCGTCGCGCGGGCGCGCCCTGGCGCGAGCCCGACGTGCGGCGAGCAGGGCGCGGTCGAAGAGGCGAGGGGCAGCGGTTGCGGTCATCGCCCGTCCCTTCGCACGCGGCGCGACCGAGGTCAAAGGTGCGCCCTCGTGCGATGCGTGTGGAGAGAGTATCGTCACGCGGACGGGTGGAGCGGACGATGAACGACGGCGAGGTCGGGATCGAGGACGAGGGAGTGATGCGGCGGCTCTTCGCCCGCTCGCGCGACCGCGGCCGCGAGGGCGGCCGGCGCCTCGTCGATCTGGCGCCGCCGCCGGTGTGCATGGCCTGCCGCGAGCCGGGGGCGACGCCGCACGGCCTGTGCGCCGCCTGCTGGTCGCGGCTCAGGCCGATCGAGCGGCCCTATTGCGAGCGCCTCGGCATTCCCTTCGGCTACGACATCGGCGAGGGGGCGCTGTCGGCGGAGGCGGTCGCCGACCCGCCGGTCTTCGATCGGGCCCGAGCCGCCGTCCTCTACGACGAAGTGGCGCGGGAGATCGTCCAGGGGCTCAAGTATCACGACCGCACCGAACTCGCTCGCCTCGTCGGCCGCATGACGGCGCGAGCGGGGCGGGATCTGACGGGGGAGGCGGAGGTGATCGTGCCGATGCCGCTGCATCGGCGTCGTCTGTGGACACGGCGGTTCAATCAGGCTGCGCTGATCTCCCTCGAGGTCGGCCGCATCACCGGCGTGCCGGTGGCACTCGGCGCCCTTCTCCGCGTGCGGGCGACGCGGCCGCAGGTCGGTCTCGGCAACCGTGAGCGCGAGGAGAACGTGCGCGGCGCCTTCCGGGTGGCGCCGGACGAGCGTGCGGCGATCGAGGGGCGACGGGTCGTCCTGGTCGACGACGTGCTGACGACGGGGGCGACGGCGAGCGCCGCGACCCGGGCGTTGAAGCGGGCGGGAGCGTCCCGCGTCGACGTGCTCACCTTCGCGCGGGTTGCTCCGGGCGGGCCGATCACGATATGAACGGCCGGAACCGACGGCGCGTCGATGCGCGCGTTCCGAGCGAGGACCTAATGGCCGATCCCCGTGTGTTGATCTACACCCGCGACTATTGCGGCTACTGCACCGCCGCCAAGGCACTGCTGCGCGAGAAGGGTGTCGCCTTCGAAGAGCGCAACGCCAGCGCCGACCCGTCCTATCGTGCCGAGATGATGAAGGTCTCCGGCCGCAGCACCTTCCCGCAGATCTTCGTCGGCGAGACCCACATCGGCGGTTGCGACGATCTGCACGACCTCGACGACGCCGGCAGGCTCGATCCGCTGCTCGCCGGTCGGGCCGGCTGAGGTCGGGCACTGCCCTCGCTTTCGGAGGATCGATGTCCAAGTTCCGCGCCGCTCTCGTCCAGATGACCTCTTCCCGGTCCGTCGCCGACAACATCGCGACGATGGATCAGTTGGTGCGCGCGGCGGCGGCGGGCGGGGCGGTCTACGTCCAGACGCCGGAGACCACCGGGATCATGGACGAGGACCCGAAGCGGCTGTTCGAGACGCTGACCGACGAGGCGGGCGACGCGACGCTGGCGCACGGCCGGGCGCTGGCGCGCGAACTCGGCATCCATCTCCACATCGGCAGTCTGGCGATCAAGGTGGGCGACGGCGCCAAGGCGGCGAATCGCGCCTTCGTGATCGCGCCGACCGGCGAGATCGCGGCGCGCTACGACAAGATCCATCTCTTCGACGTGCAGCTGGCGAACGGCGAGGTCTATCGCGAGAGCGCGCGCTACGTCGCCGGCGACGAGGCGGTGACCGTCGATCTGCCCTTCGCGCGGTTCGGCATCGCCATCTGCTACGACCTGCGCTTCCCGCATCTCTTCCGCAGCCTCGCGAAGGACGGCGGCGCCGAGGTGCTGACCGTGCCGGCGGCCTTCACCCGGCCGACCGGCGAGGCGCACTGGCACACGCTGCTGCGCGCCCGCGCCATCGAGAACGGGTGCTGGGTGCTCGCCGCGGCGCAGACCGGACTGCACGAGAACGGACGCGAGACCTTCGGCCATTCGCTGATCATCGACCCCTGGGGCAAGATCGTCGCCGAGGGCGGGGTGGAGCCGGGGCTGATCTTCGCCGAGATCGACACCGACGAGGTGGCGGCGGTGCGCGGCCGGGTTCCGGCGCTCTCGCACGATCGGCCCTATCGGCTGCACAGCGTCGGGAGGGCCGAGTCGTGATCCACTACACGCTGGTCTGCGAGGCCGAGCACACGTTCGAGGGTTGGTTCCGCTCCTCCGTCGACTTCGACGGCCAAGCGGCGCGGGGGTTCGTCTCCTGCCCGGTGTGCGGATCGACCTCGGTGTCGCGCGGTCTGATGGCGCCGAACGTCCAGTCGGCCAAGGCCAAGGACGAGCGCGAGGAAGCCTCGAAGCGGCAAGCGGTGATGATGCCCGACCCGGCGCAGAAGGTGATGCTCGAGGCGATGCGCGAGATCCGCAAGAAGGTGACGGAGAACGCCACCTACGTCGGCGACAAGTTCGCCGAAGAGGCGCGCAAGATGCACCACGGCGAGATCGAGCATCAGGGCATCTACGGCGAGGCGACGAAGGAAGAGGTGAGCGCGCTCACCGAAGAGGGCGTCGAGTTCCAGCCGCTGCCGGTGCTGCCGGAAGAGCGAAACTGAGCCGGCGAACTTTCGACCCACGCCGTTCGCCGTCTCGTGGCGAGGACGCGTCCCGATGACCGCCGAGGCCGCCGCCCAACCCGATCGTATCGCCACCCGTCTGCGCCGCCGGCTCGACGCGGAGGCGGCGCGGCTCGGCTTCTCGGCGCTCGGCGTGACGACGCCGGAGCGGGTTCCCGATCTCGCCGGCGATCTCGAGGGCTTCCTGGCGGCGGGTCATCACGCCTCGATGGGCTGGATGGCCGAGCGGACGGAGAGCCGCGCCGACCCGCGCGGGCTGTGGCCGGAGGTGCGCTCGATCCTCGTCGTCGCCTTCGACTACGGACCGCAGGGCGATCCGCTCGCCGGTCTGGCGGCGCCGGATCGCGGGGTGATCTCGGCCTATGCCCGCCATCGCGACTATCACGACGTGGTCAAGGGCAAGCTCAAGGAGCTCGCCGGCGGTCTCGTCGCCGAGGCGCGGCGGGCCGGCGTCGACGGCGACGTCAAGGTCTTCGTCGACACCGCACCGGTGATGGAGAAGCCGCCCGCCGCCACCGCCGGCATCGCCTGGCAGGGCAAGAACACGCTGGCGGTGTCGCGGCGGATCGGCGGCTGGTTCTTCCTCGGAGTGATCTACGCGACGCTCGATCTGGCGGCGGATGCGGCCGAGCGGTCGCATTGCGGCTCGTGTCGCGCCTGTCTCGACGCCTGTCCGACCGATGCCTTTCCCGCCCCCCACCGTCTCGATGCGCGGCGCTGCATCTCCTATCTGACGATCGAACACGCCGGACCGATCCCGGTCGAGTTCCGCACCGCCATGGCCAACCGCATCTACGGCTGTGACGACTGCCTCGCCGTCTGTCCGTGGAACAAGTTCGCGGAAGCCGCGCGCGAG
>CALMYM010000353.1 GCA_937873675.1 uncultured Alphaproteobacteria bacterium
ACAGACCATCACGCTCGACAGTCGGTCGAGGTGCAGAGAAATAAAGCCGAACAATCTCGATATTCTCCAGACGTATGTATTGCCACACATCCAGTTCTGTCCAGTTAGAAATAGGAAACACCCTTACGCTTTCGCCTTTGGCTTTTTGCAGCGCGTTGTCGACGCGCCGCACGAGAGAGGTCGGATCGGAGGTTTTGTCCGCTCCGCCGTAACGGGCGAAGGCGACGCTGGCATGGACCTGCAACGGCGCCGGGCCGTTGTGGATCGGCCGGCCGATCTGGTTCTGCAGCTTCTCGGCGAAGATCTTGGCGGTGTCGGGATCGTCGATCGTCGACAGCACGTGGAATTCGTCGGCGCCGACACGGGCGACGAAATCACCGTCCTCGACCGCCATGGCCAGACGATCGGAGATCTCGACCAGCACCTGGTCGCCGACGACGTTGCCGCGCACGTCGTTGAGCATCTTGAAGCGGTCGACGTCGAACGCGAAGATCGTGCCGCCGGCGCCTTCGGGCGTCATCGTCGCGACGCGGCGCGACAGTTCCGCCTTCAGCCCCTGGCGATTGGGAAGACCGGTGAGGGCGTCGAGGACGCCCAGGGTCTCGGCGGCTTCCTCGGCCGCGGCCCGCGCCTTCTTGGCTTCCGACAGCTCGGCACGCCGTCGTGCCGCATAGGCGAAGCCGCCGACCCACAGCGCGAAACCACCGGAGAGCGCCACCGATCCGTAGGCCGACTGCATCTCCTGGATCATCTCGACGAAACGCCTGAGGATGCCCCATTGCAGGTCGACCGTGAAAAGCACCGCGAAGATCGTCGCGAGGACGGCCTTCTCGACCTTCGACCCCGGTCGAGAGGTCGGCTCCGAGCCACCACGCTTCAAGAATTTCATCATCGAACGCTCTCCGCGCGAAGACCGGTGTCCGTGACGTCTTCTGCGAACCCGAAAGCGAAGGATAGATCGCGAGATTTAAGGAGGTCTTTCCGTTTCTGGAAGCGTTCCGAGGCGCGCGGACGATCGACCGACTTGGTTGACGCGGGGTTTACTCTGCGACACCGCCGGCGACGAAGGCGGCGAGGAGATGGTGGGCGATGGCGATCGGCGGCGGGGCGAAGAGCCCGTCGGGATGGTCGCCGGCGAGCAATCGCGCCGCCTCCTCGCGGCTGAACCAGCGGCAATCCTCGAGCTCGGTCTCGTCGCGCCGGATCTCGACGCTGGTGGCATGGCCGATCGCCCCGATCATCAGCGACGCCGGGAAGGGCCAAGGCTCGCTGGCGAAATAGCTCACCCGCCCGACGGTGATGCCGGCCTCCTCCGCCGTTTCGCGCCTGACCGCGCCCTCGATCGTCTCGCCCGGCTCCATGAAGCCGGCGAGACACGACCACATGCCCGGCGGAAACCGCGACTGCCGGCCGAGCAGACAGCGCTCGCCGTCGCTCACCAGCATGATCACCACCGGATCGGTGCGCGGGAAATGCTCCGCCCCGCAGCTCGGGCACACCCGCTTCCACCCGGCCGCCGCCATCTCGCTCGGTGCCCCGCAACGGGCGCAGAAGCGGTGGGTCGCGTGCCAGTAGAGGCAGGCGCGGCCCTGCGCGATGGCGCCGTATTCCTCCGCCGCCAGCGTTCCGCTGATCGCCAGGGTGCGGAGGTCTCCGGCCTCGATCCCGTCGAGGGCGGAGACCCCCGCCTCGTCGAGACCGCTGCGCAGCGCGAACCACGGCGCGCCCTCGCCACCGTCCGGCGGCGCGAGACCGAGGAAGACGGCGCGATCGAAGCGCGCGCCGAGAGCCGCGGCCGTGGCGCGATCGTGGAAGGCGGTCGGGGTGGGCTCACGCCGCACCAACGGGCGGTCGCCGGTGATCACTAGGAAGCGCGCCGACGTCGCCGCGAGAAGCCGGTCCATCGTCGCCGGATCGTCGCGCAGGTCGGCGCGGCGATCGAGCGTGGTGCAGGCGAAACGGAAAGCGGCGGACGGCTCGTCGGCCTCGATCTTCGACAAGGGGGGCCTCCTCGGCCTTCGATCGTCTCAGGCGCCGAGGCGAGACTTCAGTCCGGCGACGAGGGCGGTGGTGCGCGCCGCGTCGAGCGGGATCGCCGGCACCTTGCCCCACACCGGCGCCGGCCAGGCGGCATCGGAGCGGAACCGGGCGATCACGTGGACGTGGAGCTGGGCGACGACGTTGCCGAGGGCTGCGACGTTGAGCTTGTCGGCGCCGGTCTCGGCGCGCAGCGCCTCCGCCACCTGTTCGATCTCGGCCCACAGCTGCGCCCGGTCGGCGGCGGGTAGATCGAGGATCTCCACCGCCCCGGCGCGTCGCGGCACCAGGATCAGCCACGGATAGTTGCCGTCCCGCATCAACAGCAGCGTGGAGAGCGGCAGATCGAGGAGCGTTTCGGTATCGGCGGCGAGGCGGGGGTCGAGGTGGAAAGCGGTCATCGGTGTCTCGTGGTCGGGAACGCGTCACCGCTCAGTAGAGCATGTTCGTCGCCCGTGATCATCGCTTCGCGTGACGATGATGCGACGTCCACTTCTCGCCGCCGCGCCAGCGACTTCGAAAAAATCGTCGCGCCGATGCGGCGAACGGTTGCGCGCCGCCGCGAAGGGGAGAGGATGGGGGCCGTCCACGATCGAACGGGAGGACGCCATGACCTTCAGAGTGTGGAGCAACGATCTCGTCGACGGCGGCAAGCTGCCGGACGCCCAAGTTTTCGACGGCATGGGCTACACCGGCGGCAACCTGTCGCCGCATCTCGCCTGGGAGGGTGAACCGCCCGGCACCGCCGGCTTCGCCGTCACCTGCTACGATCCCGATGCGCCGACCGGCTCGGGTTGGTGGCACTGGATCGTCTCGGGGATCCCGGCCTCCGTCCACGAACTGCCGGCCGGTGCCGGCTCCGGCAAGGGCAGCCTGCCGCCCGGGGCGGTCCAGTCGCGCACCGATTTCGGCTTCTCGCATTTCGGCGGCGCCGCGCCGCCGCGCGGTGAAGTCCATCGCTACATCTTCACCGTCCACGCCGTCTCGGCCGCCGATCTCGGGGTCGACGAGCACGCCTCCGGCGCGCTGGTCGGCTTCATGATCAACGCCAACCGGTTGGCGCAGGCGTCCCTCACCGTCACCTTCGGCGCCTGAGCCGGACGGGCGCGCCCGGTCGCTTCGCCCCCTCGGGCGGGGCGACCTCGCGCCGGGTTCGCGAGATCTTCTCGCAGATTGCGGAAAATTCTCGCGCGATATCCGAAAAGCCGAGATGACTCCGGCGCTTGGCTCGCTCTATCATCGCCGTGCCGAAGAAGAATCACGAAGATCGATCGGGTGTCCCGCCTCGCGGGCCGTCCGAGGCATCCGGAAACGGAAGACGCCGCCGCCATCCGCGGGGGCGGCGGGCTTTCGTTTTCGAAGGGGAAACGCCGGTGTGAGACATCGCCGACCCCGGATCGTCCGGCCCGTGGCCGGTCCGCGATCCGGTCCACCGCCGCCCCGTGGCGACGGCCGGTCGACCGCACATCGACGACATCGACGAAGCGACCGACGCTGCGCCGCCGGCCGAATTCGCCGTAGGCGTGGCGAGGGAGAATTCGATGCCGGTGGTGGTCGCTCTGTGGAGCGTGGCGGTCCTGATCGTGGTGGCGCTCGCCACGCCGATCCTGCTGCGCCGCTCGGCCGCCGCGACGCCGATCGTCTACGGCCTCGCCGCTCTCGTCGCCCTCGTCCTCTTCGCCACTGCGCTCTCTGCGCTCCTCGGCCGCACCGATATCTCCGGCGAGGTCGTGTTGCCGATCGGCCTGCCCTGGGTCGGCGCCCATTTCCGCATCGACCCGCTCTCCGCCTTCTTCCTGGTGGTCATCGCCCTCGGCGCCGCCGCCGCGAGCCTCTATGCCCTCGGCTACGGCGCCCACGAGGAACACCCCGAGCGGGTCCTGCCCTTCTATCCGGCCTTCCTCGCCGGGATGAACCTGGTGATCCTCGCCGCCGACGCCTTCTCCTTCCTGGTCTCCTGGGAGTTCATGTCGCTCGCCTCCTGGGCGCTGGTCATGGCCCATCACCACGAGCCGGAGAACCGCCGCGCCGGCTACGTCTATCTGGTGATGGCGAGCTTCGGCACGCTGATGCTGCTCCTCGCCTTCGGCCTGATGGCGGGGCCGGACGGCGTCTACGCCTTCGGCGAGATGCGCAATCGCGTCCATGCCGAGTGGCTGCCCGGACTGGTGCTCGTCCTCGCCCTCCTCGGCGCCGGCTCGAAGGCCGGTCTGGTGCCGCTCCACGTCTGGCTGCCGCTCGCCCACCCCGCCGCGCCCTCCCACGTCTCGGCGCTGATGAGCGGCGTCATGACCAAGGTGGCGGTCTACGGTTTCGTCCGCATCGTCTTCGATCTCGTCGGCGATCCGGCGTGGTGGTGGGGAGCGCTGGTCATGGCGCTGGGCGCGCTCACCGCCGTCCTCGGCGTCCTCCATGCCATCCTCGAACGCGATCTGAAGCGTCTGCTCGCCTATTCGACGGTCGAGAACATCGGCATCGTCTTCATCGGCCTCGGTCTGGCGCTCGCCTTCCGCACCAACGAGATGGCGGGGCCCGCGGCATTGGCGATCACCGCGGCGCTCTTTCACGCCCTCAACCACTCGCTCTTCAAGGGCCTGATGTTCTTCGGCGCCGGTGCGGTGCTCGGCGCCACCGGCGAACGCGACATCGAGAAGCTCGGCGGCCTGATCCATCGCCTGCCGGTGACGGCGGTCATGATGCTCGGCGGTGCCATGGCGATCTCGGCGCTGCCGCCGCTCAACGGCTTCGTCTCCGAGGGGATGCTCTTCCAGGCGATTCTGCTCTCGCCCGACCTGCCGCAATGGGCGCTGAAGTTCATGGTGCCGGCGGTCGGCGCCGCGCTCGCCTTCTCCGCGGCGCTGGCCGGCGCCTGTTTCGTCCGCGCCTACGGCGTCGCCTTCCTCGGCCGGCCGCGCAGCCCGACTGCGGCGAAGGCGGTCGAGGTCGACGGCTTCTCGCGCTTCGCCATGGGCCTCCTCCTCGCCCTCTGCCTCCTCGCCGGCATCGTGCCGGGGCTGGTCATCGACGCCCTGTCGAGCGTCGCCGTGCTGGTCGTCGGTCACGACATGCCGCCGCAGCCGCTCTTGCCCTCGCTGTCGATCGTGCCGGTCTCGGAGAGCCGCTCGTCCTATTCCGGCATGCTGGTCTTCGTCTTCATCCTGTCGTCGTCGGCGATCGTCGCCTGGGCGATCCATCGCTTCGCCTCGCGCACCCTGCGCCGCGCCCCGGCTTGGGATTGTGGATTCCCGGACGCGAGCCCGATGACCCAGTACACCGCCGACAGTTTCGCCATGCCTATCCGCCGCGTCTTCGGCCCCGTCGCCTTCCGCTCGCACATCGAGCGGCGGATGCCGCCGCCCGGTGACCCGAGCCCGGCGGGGCTGAAGGTGGTGAAGCACGATCTCTCCTGGGAGATCCTCTATGCGCCCCTCGCCGGCCGCATCTCCCGCCTCGGCGAGCGCCTCAACACGCTGCAGTTCCTGTCGATCCGCAGCTACCTGACCCTGGTCTTCGCCGCTCTCGTCGGCCTTCTGGTGGTGGTGGCGATATGGGCCTGATCCGCGAAATCGCCGTTCAGGGCGCCCAGATGATCTTCGTGCTGGCGCTGGCGCCGCTGCTCCTCGGCCTGACGCGCAAGTTCAAGGCGCGCATGCTCGACCGTGTCGGCCCGCCGCTGCTCCAGCCCTATCGCGACATCCTGAAACTGGTGCGCAAGGAAGTGGTGATCGCCGAGAACGCCTCCTGGCTGTTCCGCGTCGCCCCTTATGTGATCTTCGCCGCCACCTGGGTCGCCGCCGCCCTGGTGCCGACCTTCGCCACCGGCCTGCGGTTCTCCTGGACCGCCGACCTCATCGCCATCACCGCGCTGCTCGCCACGGCGCGCTTCTTCCTGGCGCTCGCCGGCATGGACGTCGGCACCGCCTTCGGCGGCATCGGTTCGTCGCGCGAAATGCTCTTCGCCTCGCTCGCCGAACCGGCGATGATCATGATGGTCTTCGTCGTGGCGCTGGTCGCCGGCTCGACCCAGCTCTCCTGGGTGGCGAACTTCATGCTCACCCACGCCTCGCTGCGCGTCTCGCTCGGCATGGCGTTGGTGGCGCTGGTCATCGTCGCGCTCGCCGAGAACGCCCGCATCCCCGTCGACAATCCGGCGACCCATCTCGAGCTCACCATGGTGCACGAGGCGATGGTGCTGGAATATTCCGGCCGCCATCTCGCCGTCATCGAGCTCGCCGCGGCGCTGAAGCTCCTGCTCTACGTCTCGCTGATCGCCTGCGTCTTCGTCCCCTGGGGACTGGCGCCGCCGCATTCCGGCTTCCTGCCGCTGATCGTCGGCGCCGTGACCTACCTCGCCAAGATCACGGTCGGCACCTTCCTGCTGGTCTTCTTCGAGACCTCGATCGCCAAGATGCGGGTCTTCCGCGTCCCCGAACTCCTCGGCGCCGCCCTCATGCTGGGCTTCCTGGGGACCCTCCTCCTCTTCGTGTCGAGGAGCTTCTGATGGGACGTTTCGCCCTCGATCTCGCCCACATGCTCGCCGGCGGCATGGTGCTGGTCTCCTTCATGCTGCTCTACCAGAACCGCATGTTCGGCCTGCTCAACGTCTTCGCCCTCCACGCGGTGGTGCTGTCGGCGTCGGTCGCCTGGCAGGCCCACGTCCAGGCCGCGCCGCATCTCTACGTCACCGCCGCCATCGCCCTGGTGCTCAAGGCGATCGTCATCCCGGTGGCGTTGCGGCGCATGGTGATCCGCCTCGGCATTCACCGCACCATCGAGACGGTCGGCGGCATCGGCCTGACCATGTTGATGGGTATAGCCCTCGTCGCCCTGTCGATGATGGTGATGCTGCAGGCGGCGGCCGAGGCCGATCCGCTCGCCCGCGAGGACGTGGCGCTGGCGCTGTCGGTGATCCTGCTCGGCCTGTTGATGATGGTGACGCGCTACAACGCCGTCTCCCAGATCGTCGGCTTCATGAGCCTCGAGAACGGCCTGATCCTCGCCGCCGCCGGCGCCAAGGGCATGCCGCTGGTGGTCGAGATCTCGGTCGCCTTCTCGGTGCTGGTCGCCTTCATCGTCATCGGCGTCTTCCTGTTCCGCATCCGCGAGCGGTTCGACAGCGTCGACACCCACGCGCTCGACGACTACCGCGAGGGCCGGCAATGACCACGATCCTCGCGCTTCTGCCCTTCCGCCCCGTCGACGGGGTGATCGCACTACCGGCGATCGCCGCGTTGCTCCTCGCCGCGCTGCCCGGCCGTCGCCGCTCCGCCGCGATCAACGTCGTCGCTTCGTTCCTGACCTTCCTCCTGGCGACGACCCTGTTGATCGAGCGCCCGGCGCCCGGCGACTACGTCTTCGTCGACGACCTCAACGTCGTCTTCGTCGTCCTCGGCACCTTCGTCGGCTTCACCACCTCGGTGTTCTCGGCGAGTTACATCGCCCACGAGATCGACGCCGGCAAACTGTCGCCGGGGCAGTTGCGCTTCTACCACGGCATGTATCAGGCGCTGGCCTTCGCCATGAACCTCGGGCTTCTCGCCGACAACATCGGCCTGATGTGGGTGGCGGTCGAACTGGCGACGCTGACGACGGTGCTGATGGTCGGCATCTACCGCACCCACGACGCGCTCGAAGCCGCCTGGAAGTACTTCATCCTCGGCTCGGTCGGCATCGCGCTGGCGCTCTTCGGCACCATCCTCGTCTACATGGCCGCCCAGCCGGCGATCGGCGAGGGCGAGAAGGCGATGGTGTGGACGGTGCTGGTCGCCGAAGCCGCGAAGTTCAATCCCGAACTGCTCAACGTCGCCTTCGTCTTCCTGATGCTCGGCTACGGCACCAAGGTGGGCCTCGCGCCGCTGCACGCCTGGCTGCCCGACGCCCATGCCGAGGGCCCGACGCCGATCTCGGCGGTGCTCTCCGGCCTGCTGCTCAACGTCGCGCTCTACGCGCTGCTGCGCTTCAAGATGCTGCTCGCCGCCAATCCGCAGACGGTGGCGCCGGGGCCGCTGATGGTCACCCTCGGCCTCGTCTCGCTGATCTTCGCCGGCTTCATGCTCTACCGACGGCGCGACATCAAACGGCTCTTCGCCTATTCCTCGATCGAGCACATGGGGCTCGTCACCTTCGCCTTCGGCATGGGCGGGCCGCTCGCCAATTTCGCCGGCCTGCTGCACATGACCATGCACAGCCTGACCAAGTCGTCGATCTTCTTCGCCGTCGGCCAGATCGCCCAGGCCAAGGGCACCCAGCGTCTCTCCGAGATTCGCGGCCTCACCCAGTCGCACCCGATGCTCGGCTGGAGCCTGGTCGTCGGCGTCGCGGCGATCGCCGGCCTGCCGCCGCTCGGCATCTTCATGAGCGAGTTCCTGATCGTCTCCTCGACCTTCGCCCGCGCGCCGCTCCTGGCGATTCCACTGGTCTTCGGCCTCCTCGTCGCCTTCGGCGCCCTGGTGCTGCGCCTGACCGACGTCGCCTTCGGCGAACCGGAGGGGTCCTCCGCGCCCGTCGACGCCTCCTACCTGCCCATGGTCGCCCATCTCGCCCTGGTTCTCACCGCCGGCCTCTGGCTGCCCGCCCCATTGGTCGAGTGGTTCCAGCATGTCGCTCGGATGCTCGGATGAGGAGGCCCGCCCCATGTCGCTGAGAGCCGCCCTCTACGATGCCGCCCTCGAGGTCGCCGACCAGAAGCCCTGGCCGCGCATCCGCGTCGACGAGGAGACCTGGGCGCGCGCCGCCTTCGGCCTCCACGCCGGCGACGTCACGCTGACCGCCCTGTGGGGCGAACCGGGCGCCGTCCACATGGGCCTGATCGAGGAGGAGACCGGCGAGGTCCTCGTCCTTTCCCTCGACTGCGCGAACGGTACCTTCCCCTCGGTCGGCGTCACCCACGCCCCGGCGCTGCGCCTCGAGCGCACCATCCGCGAGATGGTCGGGCTCGTCCCGGAGGGCTGTCCCGACGATCGCCCCTGGCTCGACCATTCCCGTTGGGGTGTCGCCCATCCCCTCGGCGCCGCCACTCCGGCCCCGGCCGAGGGTGCGCCCTATCGGTTCCTCACCGCCGAAGGCCCGCCGATGCACCAGATCCCGGTCGGGCCGGTGCATGCCGGCATCATCGAACCGGGCCATTTCCGCTTCACCGCCAACGGCGAGACGGTGGTCCGCCTCGAAGAGCGCCTCGGCTGGGTCCACAAGGGCATCGAGCGGCTGGTGATCGGCGCCGATCTCGAGCGCGCGGCGAAGATCGCGGCCCGTATCTCCGGCGATTCGACCGTCGCCTGGTCGCTCGCCTTCGCCCGCGCGGTGGAGGCGGCGACCGGCACCGAGCCGCCGAAGCGCGCCCATTGGCTGCGCGCCCTGATGGCCGAGACCGAGCGGGTGGCGAACCACCTCGGCGACGTCGGCGCCGTCTGCAACGACGCCGCCTTCGCCCAGATGCTCAATCGCTGCGGCCAATTGCGCGAGAAGGTGCTGCGCGCTGCCGACGCCGCTTTCGGCCACCGGCTGATGATGGATCGGGTGGTGCCCGGCGGCACCGCGGTCGATCTCCTCGATGCGAAGCCGCTCGCCGAGATGGTGGCGGCGCTGCGCCACGGCTTCCCGCCGCTCGTCCGGCTCTACGACAACACCGTGTCGCTGCTCGACCGCACGGTGACCACCGGCCGCCTCGATCCGGCGCTCGCCCGGCGCTGGGGCGCCGGCGGTCACGTCGGTCGCGCCTGCGGCCGCCGCTGCGACGCGCGACGGCTCCCCGGCTATGCGCCCTACGACGCCCTGCGTTTCGACGTGCCGATCCGCGAGACCGGCGACGTCGATGGCCGCGTCTGGATCCGTATCCTGGAGATCGGCGAGAGCCTCGGCATGATCGAGCAGCTCCTCGCCGGTCTGCCCAAGGGGCCGCATCGGGTCGATGTGGCGCCGGGTGCGGCGGGAGCGGAGGGCGTGGCGTTGGTCGAGGCCTTCCGCGGCGATACTTTCGCCTGGGTGCGGCTCGACGGCGAGGGGCGCATCGCCCGCGCCCATTTCCGCGACGCCTCGGTGTTCCAGTGGCCGCTGCTCGAGGCGGCCATCGCCTACAACATCGTCGCGGACTTCCCGCTCCTCAACAAGTCGTTCAACTGCTCCTATTCGGGCCACGATCTGTGAGGCGAGTGCAACAATGCCGAAGTTCCTGATCGAAAGCCTGTTGCGCCGCCCGGCGACCGAGCCGGCTCCCGCCGCCGACGAGGCCGGGCTCACCGAACTCGGCCGCTGCCTCGACGCCGCCGCCCACCGCAAGCTCGGCCGTTCCCTCGCCATCCGCGAGGTCGACGCCGGCTCGTGCAACGGCTGCGAACTGGAGATCCACGCGCTCAACAACGCGATCTACGATCTCGAGCGTTTCGGCCTGAAGTTCGTCGCTTCGCCCCGTCACGCCGACGTGCTGATGGTCACCGGACCGGTCACCGCGAACATGCGCGAAGCGCTGGAGCGCACCCATGCCGCCACGCCCGACCCGAAATGGGTGGTGGCGGTCGGCGACTGCGCCCTCGACGGCGGCGTCTTCGCCGGGTCCTACGCGGTGGTCGGCGGCGTCGACGCGGTCGTCCCCGTCGACCTCCACATCAAGGGCTGTCCGCCCTCGCCGAAGGCCCTGCTCGAGGGGCTGATCGCCCTGGTCGAGAAGAGCGCCTGAGCCCACGAGCGACGGGCGCTCGGAGCCCCAGATCACAGCGACTCGGTGCCCTCGATGGCGATACCGAAGCCCTCGAGGCCGACGTAGCGTCGGGTGCGCGACGAGATCAGCCGGATCGAGGCGACGCCGAGGTCCTTGAGGATCTGCGCGCCGATGCCGATCTCCCGCCAGTTCTCCGCCCGGGTCGACGCGGAAGCATGGGCCTCGACTTCGGCGATCGCCAGCGGATCGGCGCCGGCCGCCGGCTCCTTCGCCGGCTTGGCGACGCCGACCGAACCCTCGCGCAGATAGACGATGACGCCGCGGCCTTCCTTGGCCATGCGCTCCATCAGCCGGTCGAGCGACTTCGCCTTGCCGAAGACGTCGTCGGTGACCGACTCGAGATGGAGGCGCACCGGCACCGAGCGGCCGTCGCGGATGTCGCCGAAGACGAGCGCGAGGTGATGCATCGGGTCGAAAGGCGTCGAATAGGAGATCGCCCGAGCGAGGCCGACCGGCGTCTCGACGTCGAACTCCTCGATCCGCTCGACCAGCCGTTCGTTGCGCTGGCGATAGGCGATGAGGTCGGCGACCGAGACGATGGCGAGGCCGTGTTCCTCGGCGAACTTCGCCACGTCCGGGCCGCGCTTCACCGTGCCGTCGTCGTTGACCAGTTCGCAGATGACGCCGACCGGCGGCAGGTTGGCGAGCCGGCAGAGATCGACGGCGGCCTCGGTGTGGCCGGAGCGCATGAGCACGCCGCCGTCCTTGGCGATCAGCGGGAAGACGTGGCCCGGGCGGACGAAGTCGGTCGGCCCGACGTTCGGGTTGGCCAGCGCCCGCGCCGTGTTGCAGCGTTCTTCCGCCGAGATGCCCGTGGTCAGACCGTGGCGATAGTCGATGGTCACGGTGAAGGCGGTGCCGAGCGGCGCGTCGTTGGCGGCGATCATCGGCTCCAGATGGAGCTTGCGGGCGATGTCGCGCGGGATCGGCGTGCAGACGATGCCCGAGGTGTGGCGCACGATGAAGGCCATCTTCTCCGGCGTCGCATGAACCGCGGCGACGATCAGATCGCCTTCGTTCTCGCGGTCGTCGTCGTCGGTCACGACCACGATCTCGCCGCGCTCGAAGGCGCGCAGCGCCGCAGCGACACGGGACTGGTTCATCATCGTCTCCTCATGGGCCTTGGAACGCGGAGCCAGGCCCAGAAAATCGTCGGGGGTGACCGCCCCGCGGGTGGCGCGGGCGATCTTCTCGGCCGTCTCGCGCGACACCCACACGGTCGGATCGTTGCACAGCGCCGTCACCGCCGCCGGCGACAGGCCGACGCGGCGGGCGAAGACGCCCCGCGGTTCCTTGGTCCGGGCGAGCCACTGGTCGAGACGCATGGCGCGACATTAGGCGGGCATGTTTTCAGTGGCAATGAAAATTCGGCGGAGCTGATCTGTGAGTGAAAGAGGGGACGGGTGATGTCGGCGACGCCGACAGCGGACATGAAGTTCGGAGCGGGACGTGGCGCCGGCTGTGCGCGATGGTTCGAGACGACGCCTTCGGCGTCTCCTCACCATGAAGCGTCCGAGAAATTTTCCGTGAGAACAAGCGCTTCATGGTGAGGAGG
>CALMYM010000354.1 GCA_937873675.1 uncultured Alphaproteobacteria bacterium
CCACCGACCTTCGGATCCACAATCCGACGCTCTAACCAACTGAGCTACAGCTGCACGGGTCTCGACGGCGTCCTGATAGGGGATGACGTTCGCCTTGGCAAGAGCGGAATGCACCCACCACGAACCCCGTTCGCTCAGCACCGGTTTCCGGCGCCGCGAACAGCGGCTTCGAGCCCCGCTTCGCGAACGCTCCCCACGGCCGATCCGATCCGGATCGGTCGTGAGTCTGCGAGCCGGAGAAGGTCCGACACGTCCCCGACAGGCGCGAAAGGTATCGAGGCGGGAGGGGCGATCCGCCCGGCTCCCGCACCGATCGAACGACGCGCCTTCCGGCTCAGTTGCCGGACTTCAGCGTCTCGAAGGTCTTGGCGATGGCGTCCTTGGCCGGCTTGGCGGCGTCGGTCGCGACCTTACCGGCCACTTCCTGCAGTTCCTTGGCCTGGGCGCTGATCGCCTCGAACTGCTGGCGCATGAACGCCGACTGCAGCTCGATCGCTTCGGCGAAGGTCTTCACCGCCAGCATGCTCTTGGCGAAACCGTAGGCCGCATCGGAATTGGCCTTGACCGCGTCGATCGACTTTTCGTTGAGCTCGACCAGACCGGCGCGCGCCGTCTCGTAGGTGTCCTCGATGGCGTCGGTCGCCTCTTCGGCCGCTTCCTTGAGCTTGCTGAAGCTCTCCTTGGCCTGCGTCATCGCCTTCTCGGCGAAGTCGCGGAACACCGCCGGGATCTCGGCCTGCGACACCGCCGCGAAGTCGACGTTCGGCATCTCGAACTTCGGCATCTCGAAGCCGGGGATCTCGAACTTCGGGAACTCGAAGGCGCCGGCCGCGACGGTCTCGGCCTTGGACGCCGCCTCGGCGACGGGCTCGGCCTTCGGCGCGGGCTTGGCGGCGGGCTTGGCGGCGGGCTTGGCGGCGGGCTTGCGGGACGGGGGCTTCGCCTGGGTCATGTGCCTCGGATCTCCTGGTCGATGTCGGTGTTCGCGCCACGGCCCACGGGGTGGCGCCCGGGTGCGATCGAACCGCTCTCTTCACGCGCCGACGCCATCGGACGTCGCAAACGACCGACGGCGCGCTCTCCACGAATATCTCATACCCATGATGAAGATGAGAAATTCGCGTCTCTCGGACGGCCGGATGCGACAGCATCCTCGGCCGTTGGTATGACGAAACGGAAGCGACAAGGGGAAGCCTTCCGTCCAGCTTCGACATTAACCGAATTTGTGCTGCGATGCAATAAAATATTGCATCGCACAATTCGCCGATCGGAGAGTCCCGCCCCCCGTTCGGCCTAAACGAAACGGCCGAAATGCGCGACGGGCGGCCGCGTCAGAGACGCGCCGCCCGTCGAATTCGTCGGTCCTCGGCCCATTCCGTGGATCCGATCGATCAGGCGGAGCGAAATCCGCCTCGATCGGACCGCCGGCATCAGCCCTTGGTGACCTTCTCGGTGATCGAGGAGACGGTCTTGGCCGCCGCGTCGCCGATCTGGCGGACCTGCTCGCCGAAGGAGGCGGCCTGGGCCTTCAGATAGTCGCTCTGCAGCTTGAGGATCTCCTGCGGATCCTTGGCCTGAACCAGCTTCTGAGCGTGCTCGAACACCGAGGCGATGTTCTCCTCCGCCAGCGACAGGACCTTCTTGTTGAGGTCGAGCGCGCCGGACTGGACGGTCGTCGAGGAAGACTCGACCTTGGACACGGCCTGGTGGGTGGCGGCGAGGAAGTCGTCCACGGCCTTCTTGGCCTGTTCGACGCTCTTCTCGGCGAAGGTACGGATCTGCTCGGGAATCTCGAAGGTCTTGTCGGCAGCCATTTTGCTCTCCATGGCCCGGCGTGGGCGGCCGGTCTCATCTCATCTCTGGGGGTGGGTGAGCTCCGTTCACCCGTGTCCGGTTTCTCATTCGAACCCCGGCCACGGGATCTTCATAGCAGAAGCTATTGTGCAGTGCAACATGAATTTTGCGATCGCGAGAAGACGCCCCTCGTGATCGCCTTTCCGGGATTAACCCTCGGCGACGATAGCGCCCTCCGCGACCGCGACGCCAGTGGACCCCCCATCGTCATCGACTATATTAACGAAGTGTTGACGGCCCGGATCGGAACGGGACGGTCCGCTTCTCCATGAGCTGTGGAGATCGGGGACCGTGGTTCGGACGACGTCGACCGGCGCGCATCTTCCGCACATCTCACGGAGACGCACGCGCGGAGTGTGACGAGAAGGTTTGCGAACGCGATGAGCGAGAAACTCCACTCGATCTGGCCGATCCTGGCGCAAGACGGCGTCGGAGATGCGATCGGCGACGCGCGCCCGGCCTTCGTGGTCACGCCCGACGGCCGTTTCCTGCATTTCGCCAATGCCGCCGGTGCGCGTTTCCTCGGCCTCGCCCCGGCGCGCACTCTCGAGGCGCGGCTGACGCTCGAATCCCGTCTCGCCGACCGCCTCGCCCGCTTCGCCGCCACGGCGCGGCTCGGCGACACCTCGCGCGAGCTGCTGCGCTTCTTCGACGGACTGCGCTCGTCGCTCCTCTCGGTCGGCTTCCGCCGGCTCGCCGACGACGCCGTCTTCGTCACCGTCGACAACGCCGGCCCCGATGCCGCCGATGCCGACCCCGCCGCCAGCCTCGAAGCGATCGCCGCCGAGGGCGGTCTCGTCGCTCTCTTCGACCGCGACGGCGAAGTGGTGACTGCGCTCGGCGATCACGCCGCCCTCGAAGGCGTCCAGGACGAGGTCGCCGCCGCGCTCGACGCCGACGACGGCGACGCCGTCTTCGACCACCGCGTCGAAGCCGCCGGCCGCGCCCATCGCCTGACCCTCGTCCGCCTCGGCGACGCCGAACACCCCCGCCGCCTGCTGCGCGTCGGCCCCGCCGAAGCGATGGCCGCCCCGGCGCCATCGCCCGCGCCGGCGATTCCCGCCGTGCCGGCCGCCGCACCGCTCGTCGAAACGTCCGCCGTCACGGCCCCGACCGACGCCGACACCGGACACGTGGCCGTCGAAGCTGTCGAAGCCACCGCGGCGCGTGTGACGGACGTCACCGCCACCGTCCAGCCCGAGATCCCCGAGGCCGTCGTCCCGCCCGCCGTCTTCCACGGCGAGGAGACCACCGAGGACCTCGCCGAGGCCATCGCCGCCGTCACCGGCGCCCCGTCGACCGAGGTCGTCGAAACCATCGCCGATGCGCCCGTTCAGGCGACGACGGCGCTGCTCGCCGAGATCGAGCCGGTCGCGCCGTATCCGGCAGCGGCCGAGGGCTCGGTCGAAGTGGCGACCGTCGTCGAATCGGCTCTTCCGGGCGAAACCGTCGCGGCGCCCGAGATCGTCGAGGTCACCGAGGCCGCCTCGGCGGCTGTCGCCGCGCCCGAGATCCACGAGATCGACGAAGTCGCCCCGGCCGAGGAAGCGACGGCCGAGAGCGCCGCGGACGCCGACGTCGCCCCGCCGCCGGCCGAGCCGGTGTCCACCTTCCGCCGCGGTCCGATCGGACGAGCGGTGAAGTTCGTCTGGCAGATGGACGCCGAGCGCCGCTTCACCCTCGTCTCCGACGAATTCGCCGCCGCCGTCGGCCCGCGCGCCGCCGCGATCATCGGTCGGAGCTGGCGCGAGGTCGCCGACGACTTCGGCCTCGATGGCGATGGACGCGTCGCCACGGCGCTCGAGCGCCGCGACACCTGGTCGGGACGCACCGTGCTGTGGCCGATCGAGGGCGAGGCACTGCGCCTACCGGTCGATCTCGCCGCGCTGCCGGCCTTCGACCGTGGCCACGTCTTCGCCGGCTATCGCGGCTTCGGCACCGTCCGCGGCGAGGAAGCGATCCCCGACCCGACCGCCGCCGGCCTGCGCCTCGCAGCCGCCGCCGCGGCGGCGACGGCCCCCGTTCTCGCCCCCGCCCCCACCTCGGTGTCGGCGGAAGCCCCTGCCGGCGCCGTGGACACGGCGCCTCTCGCTCTCGCCGCACCGCCGGCCGAGCCGGACGCGACCCCGGCCGAGACCGACGGCCTCGCCCCGCCGTCCTACCCGGACGACACCGAGGTGGCGCTGGTCGAGACCGCGCACCCCCATGTTTCGGAGCCGGAGCCCGACGCGGGCGAGGCGGCTTTCGCCGGCGAGATCGAGGCCGATCGGACCGCCCGGCCGATCACCCCGTCGTCCATGCCCGACGTCTGGTTCGACGACGAACTCGCTCTGGCGATGGCGACCCTGCCGTCCTGCGCCGAAGGCGGCTACGACGAAGACGTCGAAGCGCCCTACGAGCCGATCGCCGAGGA
>CALMYM010000355.1 GCA_937873675.1 uncultured Alphaproteobacteria bacterium
TTGTCTCACGCGCCCGAAGAAGAAGCGCAGGTAGCGAGCCGACTGGATCGGATCGGCCGCCTCGGTCAGCGCGTCGAGCAGCGTCTCCGCCAGACCAGGGAACGCCTCGCGCGTTCGGACCCCCAGGAGCGCGTCCGGGTGCTGTCCGAGCCCGAGCAAGTTCTTCGCGAACGCGACGAGATCGTCCTCGTCCTCGCGGCCCAGCGCCGCGCAGAGAGGGGCGAGGAGCCCGCGCAGCGCGGCGAGATCCCCGCGCTCGATCGCCGCCAGGTGCGGCGCCCAGCGATCTTCGACGGGCTCTGCGCCCGGCGGCAGCAGCGACAAGAGCCGCGCCTCCACGCGTCGCCGGTGCCGCGCGAGATCGGCCAGGAAGGCCTCGTCCGATGGGAAGCCGAGCACCTTCGCCAGCCGCGACAGATCACGGCCCTGCGGGAGCAGGTGGGTCTGCAGGCCGGAACTGACCTGCGTCACGTGCTCGGCGCGGCGCAGCGCGAGGTAGGCGTCGGCGATCTCGCTCGCCTCGCGGGCCGTGCAGAGCCCCTTGGCCTCGAGCCGCGCGAGCGCCGCGAGCGTCGGCCGGCGTCGCAGCGAGTCGTCGCGTCCACCCCAGACGAGCTGCAGCGTCTGCACGAAGAACTCGGCCTCGCGGATCCCCCCGCGGCCAAGCTTCAGATCTCGTCGCTCGTCCTCCGAGAGCTCCGCGCGTGCGCGCCGCGCGAGCCCCGTCATCTCCACCGCGATGGTGGGATCGATGCGCCTGCGCCAAACGAACGGGGCCAGCGCGGCCAGGAGCGCCTCGCCGAGCGCGAGATCTCCCGCGACGGGCCTGGCCCTCAGCAGCGCCGCGCGCTCCCAGAGACGCCCGAACGATTCGTAGTAGCGCTCGGCGGCTGCCACGGAGTTGACGAGGGGGCCGGAGCTTCCCTCGGGGCGGAGCCGCAGATCGACGCGCCAGACGAGCCCGTCCTCGGTGATCGCCTCGAGGCTCTCGGTCAGGCGCCGACCGACGCGGAGCCAGAGCTCGTGCAGGGTCATGGAGGAGGGCTCGCCGCTCGCCGGCACGATCTGGCCTTCGTCTGTGTCGTAGAAGTAGATCAGATCCACGTCGCTCCCGGCGTTCAGCTCTTCGCCGCCGAGCTTGCCCATCCCGAGCACGACGAACGTGGAGGGACGGCCGTCGACGCGCACCGGCTCCCCGAACCGTTGCCTGGCCCAAGAGGTGGCCTCGTCGAGCGCTCCCTGGATCGTCGCGTCGCCGAGGTGGGCGAGCTCGCGGGAGGTGACGTCGACGTCGGCGCCCCCGAGCGAGCGCGGCAAGAGCTCGCGGAGCGCGATCCGGATCTTCTCACGCCGGGCGAACACGCGGAGCGCGCGCTGCACGTCGCCCTCTCGACGCGCGATCTCTGCCCGGAGGCCGGCGAGGAGGGTGGTCTTCGTTCGCGCCGCTCGCCAGCCCTCCTTCACGATCTGGGCGACGTCGGCTGGGTTCGCCCGCACCACCTGCGCCAGGGCGGGGAAACAGGTGGAGAGCAGCACGCCCGCCTCGAGCGAGACCGGATCCTCGAAGCGAGGCGCGAGCTCCTCCCGCGCCTCGGCCGCGCGCATCGGCTCGACCCGGGCGGACAGCGCGGCCAGTTCGCGAGAGAGCTTCGGCATCCCCCTGCAGATTAGCCTTGGTTGGGGGCGAGCCCGGAGGCGGTTTGCGCTATGCTCACGCGGTGCGCTGGCTCTGCATCTCCGACATCCAAGGCGACGCGAACGCCCTCGCGGCCGTTCTCGCGGCGGCGGAGCGTCGGGGCTATTCGCGCCTCCTCGTGGCCGGCGATCTGTGCTTCCCCGGCGATCAGCCGCTCGAGGTGTGGAGGCGCCTGATGCAGGCGCAGGCCACGTGTGTCCAAGGGGTCGGCGACAAGGCCGTCGCGACCATCGATCCTGGCAAGATCCGCGGTCGTGACGAGCACGAGCGACAGCGCCTCGAGAGGCTCGCGATCGCGCGGGCGGAGCTCGGAGACCTCATCCTCGCCCGTCTTTCCCGCCTCGCGCCGAGCGTCCGGATCCCGCTGCCGGATGGCGGTGAGCTCATGCTCGTCCATGGCTCCCCGCTCGACCCGACGGAGCCCTTCACCCACGACATGACCGACGAGGAGATCCGCGCCCTCCTCGGCGATGACCCGGCAGACGTCGTGGTGTGTGGCGGATCCCACGTCCCCTTCGACCGGACCGTGATGGGGGTTCGGATCATCAATGTCGGCTCTGTGGGCGAGGCTCTGTCGGGCGGTCAGCCCACCTCGGCTCGCCACGCTGACGCCACTTTCGTCGAGTTTCGGGGCACGGAGATGCTGGTCGAGCAGTTCGTGGTCCCGCTCGGCGCGGCCGCCTGAACGTCGCCAGCCTCATCCGCTGTCTTGACCACGGGCGCTCCGGGTGGTCTCTTGTCCTCTGATGCCGGGCTCGATCCTGGACGAAGATCCCGACGCGACGATGGTCGCGAGCATGGGGGAGCTCGACGATGAGCTGAAGAAGAGGCGCAAGCGAGATCGCGCCAGCGTCGTCGTGCTCGCTGGAACGAACGTCGGCGAGATGTACCGCCTCGACGGCGTGGAGATGGTGGTCGGGCGCGCCTCCAACGCGAACATCCGCCTGAACGACGACGGCATCTCCCGCCGGCACGCGCGCATCTTCCTCGAGGGCGGCAAGTACCTCATCGAAGATCTGGGGAGCGCCAACGGGACGCTCGTGAACGGCCTGCGCATCGCGATGAAGCAGGGGCTGGAAGACGGAGACAAGATCCGGCTCGGGCCCACGACGATCCTCAAGTTCGGCTACCACGACGACATCGAGGAGAGCTTCCAGCAGCGGATGTACGACGCCGCGCTGCGCGACGGCCTGACCGGCGCCTACAACAAGAAGTTCTTTCTCGACCGCCTCGACAGCGAGCTCTCCTACTCGCGGCGGCACCAGTTCGACCTCTCGCTCTTGATGTTCGACGTCGACTATTTCAAGCGGATCAACGACACCTATGGCCACCTCGCCGGCGACGCCGTCCTGGTGAAGCTCTCCAAGCTGGCCGCCGGCGCGCTCCGACAAGAGGACGTCTTCGGTCGCTACGGAGGGGAAGAGTTCGCGATCCTCTGCCGCGGCGTGAAGCTCCACCACGCCGGCGTGCTCGGCGAGCGGCTCCGCAGCACGGTGGAGTCGAGCATCTTCGAGCACGACGGCCGGCGCTACCCGGTGACCATCAGCGTGGGCGTCGCGTCGTACCCGACGAGCCCGGTCGAGACCCCGTTCCAGCTCATCGCCGCCGCGGACGAGGCGCTCTACGAGGCGAAGCGCTGCGGGCGCAACCGCGTGCTGCTGAAGCAGAGCTAGGAAGCCGGTGCCTTTCGCACGAGCTCTTCGCGCTGCCGGCGTTGCGGTCTGCGGTGCGTGCTCACGTACAAGAGTACGCTCCGCGCGCTCCTCGCCCGCGCCTTGGCATCACTCGATCTCGCCCGAAATCCACCGGCTTCCGGCTTGATTGGATGGTGGCGGTGGGGTTCGTCGAAAGACACGTGGAAACGGAGTTTCCACGCAAACGACAACGAGTCCCCTCCCTCACTGGCCCCGAGGGAGGCGCAGCACTTCTCGGTCCGGGTCCGGAATCTCGATCTCGACCGCGTCGCTGGTCTTGCGGGGTCGAGGCCCCGTCGCGGTGGGCGGGGGTGCTTTGGACTTCTTCATCACCTCGGGGTCGATGGCCTCGGGTGTGGCAGAGGCGCTCGGCGCGCTTGACGCAGAGGGGGAGCTCGAGAGCGCAGGAGGCGGCGTCGCGGCGGTGGGCTTCGGCTTCCTCTTCGGTTCGGTCTTCTGCCTCGAGGATCTCGTTCCCGCCCTGTGGCTCCATCCGCTCGGCGCGCCGACGACCTTGCTCGTCGCCTCGCTCCTCGGCGGCATCGTACTGCTCCTCGTCGGTCTCGCCCTCGACGCCTTCCAGGCCCATTGGCGCGGCGAACTCGGCCATTGGGCGATGCATCGCGCCGGACTGGTCGTCGCCTATATGGGTCTCCTCGCCGCCGCCGTCTGGACGCCCGCCGCCTGGTTGGCGCTCGTCGGTGTCCTCTGGTTCGTCGCCGGCGCCGCCGTGATCGGTACGGGCGACCGACGTGTCGCGGCCGGTGTGGCGCTCGCCGAATTCGCCGAGGCGATGGTCCAGCTCCTGGTCAACACCGTTTCCTTCGCCCGCGTCGGCGCCTTCGCCCTCGCCCATGCCGGCCTCGCCGCCGCGATCGTCGGCGTCGCCGAAGTCTCCGGCGCGGTCGGCTTCTGGATCGTCCTGATCCTCGGCAACGCCCTGGTGCTGGCGCTGGAAGGCCTCGTCGTCGGCATCCAGACCACTCGTCTCATCCTCTTCGAATTCTTCATCCGCTTCCTGCACGGCGGCGGTCGGCCGTTCCGGCCGCTCGCCCCGCCGCACCTCGATTGGGCGCCTACCGCCCCTCGAGACTGAAACTGAGAGGTTCCGCCATGCGCATCGACCGTCTCCGCCTCGTCGTCGCCCTCGCGGCGGCCGTCGTCGTCGCCCTGACCGGCCTTCTCTGGGTGAGCCTGCCCGCCGGAGCGGCGGAAGCGGCGGCGCACGCCGGCGTCGATCCCGGTGTGGTGCAGTGGGCTCTGGCCGCCGCCGCCGCGGCCGCTGGTCTCGGCACCATCGCCGCCGGCATCGCCGTCGCCTCGGTCGGCAGCGCCGCCATCGGCGCGCTCGCCGAGAAGCCCGAACTGCTCGGCCGCGTGTTGATCATCGTCGGTCTCGCCGAAGGCATCGCCATCTACGGTCTGATCGTCGCCATCCTCATCCTCAACCGGGCCGGCTGACATGACCGCGACCGTGTTCATCGGTGACGAACTGAGCGCCACGGGTTGGCGGCTCGCCGGCGTCGACGTCGTGACGCCGAACCCCGCCGACACCGCCCGCGTCTTCGCCGAGGCACGCCGCCGCGCCGCGCTGGTGATCCTCGCCGCCGACTACGCCGCGATGATCCCGCCGGCCGAACTCGACGCCGCCCTCGTCGCCGAGCGGCCCATCGTCTCGGTGGTCGCCGACATTCTCGGTCGCACCCCTCCACCCGATCTCGCCGGGAGGCTCAGGAGCACCCTGGGTATCGAATCGTGACGCCATCCGACACCGCCCCCGACACCCGCGCCGACGATCTCGTCCGCGAGATCGAAGAACAGAGCGAGTCCGAATGCCGCGCCCTGCTCGATGCGGCCCGTCTGGAGGCGCAGGCGATCGTCCGCGAGGCCGCCGCCGCCGCCACCCGCCACGTCCACGACGCCATGGAAGATCTGAAACGTGACGGCGCCCGCCGCCTCGCCCGCGCCAAGGCGCAGATCGACACCGAGATGCGCGTCCGCGATCAGGCACTGGCCGCCGGCAACCTGCGCGACGGCTGCCCGATGCTGGTCGTCGCCGTCGCCGAACGCTGGAACGACGCCGCGGCCCGCCGGGCGTGGGCGATCGCGCTGGCGAAGGAGGCGATCGAGCGGCTGCGCCCCGGCAACTGGGTCGTCGAACACCCCAAGGACTGGAGCGAAGACGAAGGCCGGGCCTTCCTCGAGGCCCTGCCGGCCGAGGCCCGCGACGGTGTCCGTTTCCGCGCCGTCGACGACTTCGACGCCGGATTGCGGGTGACCGCCCCCGGCGTCGTCCTCGACGCCACGCCGGAGCGGCTGCTCGCCGACAAGCCGGCGGTCCAGGCGCTGCTCCTCGCCGGCATCGCCCGCGAGCGTGCCGTCGCGTCCGCCACCGCAGGAGACGCCCCATGACCCCGTCGACAGCCGGCATCCAATGGATCGGTGGTCCGGTGCTCCACGCCCGGACGCGAGACCCGTTCCGCATCGGCGAGGCGATCGAGGTCGGTCCCCGTCGCCTGCCCGGTGAGGTCATCCGCATCAAGGGCGATCTCTTCATCGCCCAGGTCTACGAGGACACCACCGGCCTCAGACCCGGCGACACCGTCACCGGCACCGGCCGGCCGATGTCCGTCGCCCTCGGCCCCGGCCTCCTCGGCCACATCTTCGACGGCCTGCTGCGGCCGCTCGACGCCTCGACGGTCGAACGGGACTTCGGCTTCGTCCCCACCGTCGGAATCGGCGAGCGTCTCGCCTCCGGCGCGGCCTTCGGCCACCTTCCGGGCATCGGCATCCGCCAGGATTGCCTGGTGCCGCCCGGCGCCTCCGGTCTCGTCGAATTCGTCGCCAAGGAGGGCCGCTACGGCCGCGACGCCGTTCTCTGTCGTCTCGTCGACGAGATGGGCCGGACCCACGACCTCGGCTTCTTCCAGCACTGGCCGGTGCGCAAGCCGCGCCCGGTACAGGAGCGGCTGCCCGCCGACGAACCGATGATCACCGGCCAGCGCATCCTCGACGTGCTCTTCCCCGTCGCCCGCGGCGGCCGCGCCGCCCTGCCCGGCGGCTTCGGAACCGGCAAGACGGTGTTGCAGGAGACGCTCGCCAAGTGGTGCGACGCCGACATCATCATCTACGTCGGCTGCGGCGAACGCGGCAACGAGATGGCCGAGGTGCTGCACGAGTTCCCCGACCTCACCGACCCACGCACCGGCCGCCGCCTGATGGAGCGCACGGTCATCATCGCCAACACCTCCAACATGCCGGTGGCGGCGCGTGAAGCGTCGATCTACACGGCGGTCACCGTCGGCGAATATTTCCGCGATCAGGGCCTCCACGTCGCGCTCATGGCGGATTCGACCAGCCGTTGGGCCGAGGCGCTGCGCGAGGTCTCCGGCCGCCTCGGCGAACTGCCGGGCGAAGCCGGCTATCCCGCCTACCTCTCCTCGCGTCTCGCCGAGTTCTACGAACGCGCCGCCCGCGTCCGCACCCTCGCCGGCAAGACCGGCTCGCTCACCATCATCGGTGCCGTCAGCCCGCCGGCCGGTGACTTCTCCGAACCGGTGACCAGCCACACCAAGCGTTACGTCCGCTGCTTCTGGGGCCTCGACCGCGAACGCGCCCAGGCGCGCTTCTATCCGGCGATCCACCCCCTGCATTCCTATTCCGACGGCGCCGATCGCTTCGCCGCCTGGTGGACGCAGCGCGGCAACCCGCGTTGGGTCGCCCAGCGCGAGCGGCTCCTCACCCTGCTCGAGGCCCAGGCGGACCTCGAACGCATGGCCCGCATCGTCGGCAAGGACGCTCTGCCGCCGGCCCAGCAGCTGACCCTGGTCTGCGCCGAACTGGTCAACGAGGGCTTCCTGCGCCAGTCGGCCTATTCGGCCCAGGACCGCTACTGCTCGCCCGAGCGCCAGACCTCGATCCTGCAGCTGATCCTGCGCTTCATCGAACTGTCCGAGGGCGCGCTCGAACGCGGGGTGGCGCCGCAGGCGATCGCCGAACTGCCGGTCCTGCGCCGGCTCCAACGGATGGGCGAGGAGATCGGTCAGTCCGACCTTTCCGCCTTCGACGGCCTGCGTGCCTCGCTCGAGAGCGCCATGGCCGGGCTCACCAAGGAGGAAACCCATGCGGCCTGAACTCTCCGTTCGAGGGACGGCGACCGCGATCGAAGGGCCGCTCCTGTTCCTGAAGCGCAACATCGAGGTCGGCCTCGGCGAAGCGGTCGAGATCTGGCGGGAGGGCGAGGCGCCGCGGCTCGGTCGCATCGCCGCCCTCGACGACGACACCATGGTGGTCGAGGTGCTGGAATCGACCGTCGGCCTCGGCCTCGCCGACGTGAAGGTGCGCTTCTTCGGCGAGCCGATCCATCTCGCCGTCGGCCCGGGCCTGCTCGGCCGCATCTTCGACGGTGTCGGCCGACCGGTCGACGGCGGACCGCCGGTCGCCGCCTCGCTGCGCCAGCGCATCGACGGCCGCAACCTCAACCCGGCCGAACGCGAACTGCCGCGCGACTTCATCGAGACCGGCGTCACCGCCATCGACCTGATGAACTCGCTGGTGCGCGGTCAGAAACTGCCGATCTTCTCCGCCGGCGGCCTGCCGCACGACCGCATCGCCGCCGAGATCGCGGTCAACGCCCGCCTGCGCCGCGAGGGCTCGGGCGAATTCGCCATCGTCTTCGTCGGCATCGGCATCTCCCACGACGCCGCCGAGAACTTCCGCCGCGCCATGCAGGATTCCGGCGCACTCGCCCACACGGTGATGTTCCTCAACCTCGCCAGCGAGCCCTCGACCCAGCGCCTGCTCACCCCGCGCTTCGCCCTGACCGCGGCCGAATACCTCGCCTTCGAGGAGGGTCGCCACGTCCTGGTCATCATGACCGACCTGACGAACTACTGCGAAGCGTTGCGCGAGGTGTCGTCGAGCCACGGCGAGATCCCGTCGCGCAAGGGCTATCCCGGCTACATGTATTCGGATCTGGCGACGATCTACGAGCGCGCCGGCTGCATGCGCGGCTACGGCGGCACGGTGACCCAGCTGCCGATCCTGACCATGCCGGCCGAGGACATCTCCCACCCCATCCCCGACCTCACCGGCTACATCACCGAGGGGCAGGTGGTGCTCGACAAGGGCCTCGATCACAAGGGCGTCTACCCGCCGATCAACGTCCTGCCGTCGCTGTCGCGGTTGATGGACAAGGGGATAGGCAAGGGCTACACCGACCCCGACCATCCGGCGCTCGCCAACCAGCTGTTCGCGTCCTACGCCAAGTCGATCCGCGTTCGCGTCCTCGCCAGCGTCGTCGGCTCGGAAGGTCTCACCGCCATCGACCGCGACTATCTCGCCTTCGCCGATCGTTTCGAAGGCGAACTGATCGCGCAGAGCGCAGAGCGCACGCTCGAGGAGAGCATGGCCGTCGGCTGGCGTCTGCTCCGCCTGTTGCCGATCGCCGAACTGTCGCGGCTCAACGACGCCCAGATCGACCGCCACATGGAGCGCGATCATGCGTGAGATCGTCCCCACCCGCTCCGCCGCCCTCGCCCTCGGCGAGGAACGCCGGCTGATGCGGCAGGGGTTCGAATTCCTCGACGAGAAGCGCATGCTGCTCGCCGGCGAGATGTTGCGTCAGCTGCGCCTGTGGGAGGCGCACCGGGCCGAGTGGCAGGAGGCCGCCCGCCTCGCCCGTACCGCGCTCGCCGCCGCGGTCGAGCGCCACGGCCTCGACGCCCTCCAGCTTCATCCCGCGCCCACCGAAGCGCCGCCGCCGCCGACGATCACGCCCTATCGCTTCCTCGGTGTGCCGATGGTCGAAGCCGGTGCGGTGGAGGCGACACCCGCGCCGGTCGCCGCCGCGATCGACCCGTCGCCGGAAGCGGTCGCCGTCCGCCTCGCCTTCGAGAGGCTCGCCCGCCTCGCCGCCGCGATCGGCGTGAGCGCGAGCAATCTCCTGCGTCTGGCGCAGGAGTATCGCCGCATCGAACGCCGCGCCAAGGCGCTGGAGAACGTGCTGCTGCCCGAGGTCGAGGTGGCGTTGAAACAGGTGGTCGAACAGCTCGACGCCGTCGATCAGGAAGAAGCGGTGCGCGTCCAGTCCGCCGGCCGCCGCGCCCACGGCTGACGCCGGTTCCGCGATTTTCCACCACCGTTCTCGACGCCACGCGGACTTCGAACGACACATTCGAAGTCCGCGTTCCGTTCGCCGAAAGGCCATGTCGGTACGAGGGCTTTTCGGCGAGTAGGATCCGGCGGCGCGGAACGCGACCCGTCGGATCCCCGATCAGTTCTCCGCGATCCGCCCGTCGCGCAGCGAATAGATGTCGTCGAAGCGGTCGTAGATCTTCTCGTCGTGGGTGACCACCACCACCGCCGCCTTCTGGTCGACGGCGACCCGCCGCATCAGATCCATGACGATGCCGGCGCGTTGGCCGTCGAGCGCCGCGGTCGGTTCGTCGGCGAGGATGATGCGCGGCCGATTGGCCAGCGCCCGGGCGATGGCGACGCGCTGCGCCTCGCCGCCCGAGAGCTGCGACGGCATGGCGTTGCGGCGATGGCCGACCTCGAGATACTCGAGCAGCTCGATCGCCCGTTGCTTCGCCGGCTCACGACCGATCCCCGCCATGTCGAGGACGAGCGCGATGTTGTCGACGACGTCGAGGAACGGCAGGAGATTGTGGAACTGGAAGATGAAGCCGACCTTCTCGAGCCGCAGCTTCCGGAGGTCGGAGCGGCGCCAGCGTCCGTCCCACACGGTCTCGCCGTCGAGCTTCATGGTGCCGGCGCTCGGTTCGACGATGCAGCCGATGAGATTGAGCAGCGTCGTCTTGCCCGAGCCGGAAGGGCCGAGGAGGCCGATCACCTGGCCCGGCATCAGATCGAGGTCGATGCTCTTCAGCGCGTCGACCCGGGTCTCGCCCTCGCCGTAGTGCTTGGCGAGCCCGCGCAGTTCGACGAGGGGGCGGATGTCTTCGGTCATGATCAGCTCCCGAGCGCCGTGGCCGGATCGACCTTGAGCGCCAGCCGCACGCCGAGGCCGCTCGCCACCACGCAGACGACGATGACGATGACGCCGAGCGCCGTCGCGTCCTCCGGCTGCATCAACACCCGGCGCGGGAAGTGATCCTTGATCGAGGCGATCAGCGTCGCGCCGATCGAGAAGCCGAGGATGCCGAGCGCCAGCGCCTGCTGCACGATCAGGCCGACGATGCGGCCGTCGGGGGCGCCGATCAGCTTCAGCGTCGCGATCTCCTTCAGCTTGTCCATGGTCATCGTGTAGATGATGAGGGCGATGATCACCGTCGAAACCGTGAGCAGAACCGTGGTGAAGAGGCCGATCTGCTGACGCGCCTTCTCCACCACCGAGCGGGTGAGGATCGTCTCCTGATCGGCCTGGGTCAGCGCCGAGAGGTGTTTCCACCGCCGCGCCTCCGCCGCCACCGCATCGACCGGCACCGACGGCGCCACCCGGGCGAGCACGGCGTTGACCGTGTCCGGCGTCTGGGTCACAGCCCCGCGCGCCGCCTCGCGCCGCGCCGGGGCGGGAGACAGGCGGAACTGCAGCACCTGACTGTCGCGCAGCGTCAGCCAGACGATCGGATCGCCGCCCGACGACACCGCGCCGCGGGTGAGCCCGACCACCGTGTAGGGGTCGCCGGCGAGGACGATGCGTTCGCCGACCGTGAGTCCCGTCTTGGCGTCGGCCACCACCTCGTGACGCCGGACGATGTCGCGCCCCTCGACCAGACCGCTCGGGCCGCCGAGCCGACCGGGTTCGAAGCCGACCACCTGGAGCCGCAGCTTGCGGCCGCGATGCTCGGTCTCGAAGGACTGGAAGGTGACCGCGCCGGTGGCGGTGACGCCGGTCAGCCGGGCGACCGCCTCGCGCGTGTCACCGGGGATGCGCGACCCCTCGGCGAAGGGGCCACGCGTGCCGGTCTCCACCACCCACAGGTCGGCGGCGGGCGAGCGGGCGAGCGACAACGCTTCGGAGACGAGGCCGCGATAGATGCCGATCATCGACAGGACGACGCCGAGCAGCAGCCCGAGGCCGACCGAGGTCAGCAGGAAGCGGCCGAGGTTGTGCCTGATGTCGTGGAGCGCGAGGTTCATTTCGTCGCCCCTTCCGAGATCCGCGCCGCATGGCCGGCGACGAAGCCGGTGGTCGCGCTCGCCACCACCGTGGCGCCGGCCGGAACGCCGTCGACGATCTCGGCGCGACCGTCGAGGAGGCGAGCGCCGATCCGCACCTTCGCCTCCTGCAGCCGCCCGTCGGCGACGACCCAGGCCATCGCCTCGGCCGGTCCGGTGAGGCGCAGCGACGTCTCCGGCACCAGGAGGGCGCGCGTCAGCGTGCGGGTGGTCACCACCACCTCGGCCTGCTCGCCGAGATGGAATTCCTTCGGGCAGTCGCGGCAGTCGACGAACAGCCGGCGTTCCTCGCCGACCCGGTCGTTTTCGAGGCCGATGCGGGCGACCGATCCGGCGAACACCTCGCCCGGACGCGAGCGCAGCCGCACCTCGGCCGGCTGTCCGAGCGCGAGTTCGCCGGCCCGCGCCTCGTCGACGAAGGCCTGGATCCACACCGTCGCCGGATCGACCAGGGTGAACAGCGCCTCGCCCGGGTTCATCACCGCGCCGAGTTCGCGCAGACGCGCCGTCACCACCCCGTCGAAGGGCGCGACGAGGCGATGACGCTCCAGCAGCACCTCGTCGAGCTGCAACTGGGCGCGAGCGTTGGCGAGGTTGACGCGCGCCACCTCGACGTCGCGCTCGGCGATCTTCAGATCGGCGGCGGCGACGCGGGCGTCCATGTCGGCCTGTTCGGCCACCTCGATGGAGACGGTGCGCCGCTCCACCAGCGACTGGCGGCGGTCGCCCTGGCGCTCCTTCTGTTCGGCGATCACCCGGGCACGCGCCGTGAAGGCCTCGGCCTTGACCAGCGCGGCTTCGGCCGCCGCCACGCCGGCGCGCGACTTCTCCACCCGGGCGCGCGCTTCGCCGTCCTGGAGGCGGGCGAGGAGGGTGCCCTTGGCGACCCGGTCGCCGTGATCGGCGGCGAGTTCGACCAGCGCCGCGGCGGTCTCGAAGCCGAGCCGCGAGGCGATGCGCGCCTCCTGGGTGCCGAGCCCGAAGACCCGCACGGCGACGTTCTCCGTGGTCTCGGCCGCTTCGACCGTCACCGGACGCGAGGCGAGAAAGGTACGGACCCCGACCCCGGCGGCGACGACGCCGGCGACGATCAGAAGAGTGCGGACGGTACGGTTCATGGGGTCACTCCGGAGCCGGGGCGCACCAGCCCGGCGAGTTGCAGGTCGAGAAGGCGTTCGCCTTCGCTCACGAGATCGAAACCGCGCCCGGCGAGCGACCAGCGCAGCGCCAGACCCTGGAGCAGGCCGAGGACGAGCAGTGCCGCATCGGCAGGGGAGGCGAGAAGCCGGTCGCCGGCTGCGGCGAAGCGCGCCGCCAGACGGCCGGAAATGTCGCCCATCAGGCCGCGGAACACGTCCGCCAACGCCGGATCGGCGACGCGCAATTCGTGTGAGAAGACGATGGCGAGGATCGACGGCTCGTCGGCGACGACCCCCATCTGCGCCACCGCCAGACGACGGACGTCGGCGATCGGGTCGTCGCTCGGGCTCGCCGCCGCGTCCCAGCAGGCGCGGACCCGTTCGGCGACGTGGTGCGCCACCTCGAGCCACAGCGCGGCGCGCGTCGGGAAATGACGGAACACCGCCGGCTGCGAGATGCCGACGGCATCCGCCACCGCCTGTGTCGTCAATCGGTCCGGTCCCATCTCGACCGCGAGGCGCAACACCGCCTCGACGATCTCCAGGCGCCGATCCTCCGCCCGTTTGCGCATCGTCGGTCCGTTCGAATAAGTTAGTGAGTGATCACTTACTTCATTCGAGACCGATCGCCAAGGCGGGCGTGTTCACGTCTTCGCGAAGTGTATCAGCCGCGCTCGCCGTGTCAGCCGGCCCCGACGATCTCCGCGACGCTCGCCAGCCGGCAGAAGCGGTCGGCGATGCCGGCGAGTGCGGCGCGGCCGAGCGTCGCCGCACCGACCACGACACCGTCGGGGCCGGGCAGGGCGCGGGTGGCGCAGGCGTCGTGGGCGACGACGATGGCATGACCGAGGGCGCCGGCGGGCCTTACCGTCGGGGAGGCGCGGTTGTGGGTCATTAACCCGGATACGGTCAACGTCGCCGGCCCCGCCCCGGGGCGGCGTGCGCCAGCGCATCGCCGCGCCGGCCGCGAGATCGCCCGCTTCTCCACCACCGCTTCGCCCGCCTGCGGCGCGACGACGTCGGCGAAGGCGCCGCGCGCCGCCGTCCGGTCGAAGAAGCCGCCGGGACGCCCCGCATGGGCGACGTGGACGACCCGCCCGCCGGCCGCGCGCACCGCGCCGAGCAACCGCACCGCCGCCGCGACCGCCGCATCGGCGCCGTCGAGCACCAGCGGGCCGGCGAGATATTCGTTCTGCAGATCGATCAGCACCAGGATCGAGGTCGCGAGATCGGGCAGCGGGATCGTCCGACCGGCGAGGGCGAGGAGCGTCTGCGGCAGGGGGGAAGCGGGCGTTTCGGACATGGTTCCTCCGGGAGCTGGGTCCTGCCCATCTTCGGCCGGCGACTTTCCCATGAGAACCGGATATTCTCGGTTCTCACCCTGCGAAAATGCAGGTTCGGAGGGGCCGTGGAGTTCGATTGGGACGATCTCAGGCTGGTCGCGGCGATCCGCGCCGAGGGCTCGAGCGCCGGCGCGGCGCTTCGCCTCGACCTCGACCAGCCCACCGCGGCGCGCCGCCTCGCCCGCCTCGAACAGATGCTCGACCTCACCCTCTTCGATCGCGTCGACCGTCGTCTCGTCGCCCGCCCGGTGATCGAAGCGGTGATGCCCGATCTCGACGCCGCCGCTTCGGCGATCGGCCGGGCGCTCGCCCGCCTGCGCGACGAACGGTCGTCATTGGCCGGCCACGTCGTCGTCTCCACCGTCGATCTGGTGGCGACCCGCCTCCTCGCGCCGCACCTCGCCGCCTTCCGCGACGCCCACCCCGGGGTGCGGCTGACCTTCGATCTCGACGATGCCGCCGTCTCCCTCGCCGCCCGCGAGGCCGACGTCGCCATCCGCCTCGCCCGGCCGCGCGCCGACACGGCGATCGTCAGGCGGCTCGGCACGCTCGATTTCGGCCTCTATGCGCCCGCCGACGCCGACCGGCCGGAGCGCCTGCCGCTCGCCGCCTATGGCGAGCGCCTCGCCCACCTGCCCGAGAGCCGCTGGCTCGCCACCCGCTTCGCCGACGCGCCGATCCGCTTGCGTGCCGATCGCGCCGCCCTCCTGACCGAGGCGGTGGTGGCCGGGCACCGGGCGGTTCTGCCGTGTCTCGTCGCCGACGCCGACCCACGGCTCACCCGCCTCGACGTGGACGAACCGCCGCCGAGCCGCGAGATCTGGTTGTTGGTGCATCCCGAGCGGCGGGCCGATCGCGCGGTCTCGGCGGTCGTCGCCTGGATCGAGGCGACGATCCGCGCGGTCGGCTCGCCGGACGTCAACCCAGGAAGGCGGCCAGGAAATCCGGTTTGAGCCAGACCCAGCCGTTGAAGCCGGCGACGCCGAAGGCCATGCCGACGGCCGCGAGGAACGTCGCCGCACCGAACAGCCAGTGGACGCGCACCAGTGCGGTGACGGCGAAGAGCGCGATCGCCACCGACAGGAAGGCGTCGGAGAGATCGAAGAGATCGTCGCGATCGTTGGCGGCGGCGTAGTCGGCTTCGCGTTGCTTGGCCTTCTCCATCGCTTCGTCGGCGCGCTTCTGATAGAGCTCGGCGTTCTTCTTCCAATCCGCCAGCGATTTCTCGAGCTCGGGCGTCATCGGCTGCGTCGCCCTGGTCTGGGCGATCGCGAGCTCGAGGCCGAACCAGCGTTGGCGCCGCGCCTGATACTCGTTCCAGCGATCGACGCTCTCGGCCTGCGCCTTCTGCATACCCTGGACGATGTTGTCGTCCTTGATCTTGGAAACGGCCATGAAGGCCGAAACCAGTGCCACCGCGATGGCGATCATGTTGTTGAACCGGTCGCGCGAGGCATCGCTCTCGCCGCCGGCCTTCGAGGTCTCGACGTCTGTCATCGGGTCCGCATCTCCCCCGGGCGAATCGCCGCCCGACGCGATGAAGATGGACCAGGAATTCGATCGATTCGATGTCCGAGCGGACGGGTCGCCACGGTCGCTCGGGTGCCGTCATATAAAGAAATCTTTATATCGTTATTGTCGTATCGCGGCGCGTCTGCTATGAGCCGCCGCCATGGGGGGCATTCGTGCCCCGCGATCGTTCCATCCGCCGTCCACGTCCGCGTGCCCCGACCGCACCCGACGACCAAGGCCGGTGGCCCGCGCCCCGAGGCGCTTCGGAGACCGACATGACCCAGATCCACGATTACGCCGTCAAGGACCTCTCCCTCGCCCCCTGGGGTCGCAAGGAGATCGACATCGCCGAGACCGAGATGCCCGGCCTGATGGCGGTGCGCGACGAATACGGCGCGGCCCAGCCGCTGAAGGGCGCCCGCATCGCCGGCTGCCTGCACATGACCATCCAGACCGCGGTACTGATCGAGACCCTCCAGGCGCTCGGCGCCGAGGTGCGCTGGTCGTCCTGCAACATCTTCTCGACCCAGGACCACGCCGCTGCGGCCATCGCCGCCGCCGGCACCCCGGTCTTCGCCCACAAGGGCGAGAGCCTGGAGGAGTACTGGGACTTCGTCGCCCGCACCTTCGACTGGGCCGACGGCGGCGTTCCCAACATGATCCTCGACGACGGCGGCGACGCCACCATGTACGTCATCCTCGGCGCCGAGGCCGAGAAGGATCCCTCGATCCTCGACAAGCCCGGCAACGAGGAAGAGGTGGCCTTCTTCGCCACCATCTGGAAGCGCCTGAAGACCCAGCCGGGCTGGTTCTCCAAGGTCCGCGACGCCATCCGCGGCGTCTCGGAGGAGACCACCACCGGCGTCCATCGCCTCTACATGCTGACCGAGCAGGGCCGCCTGCCGTTCCCGGCGATCAACGTCAACGACAGCGTCACCAAGTCGAAGTTCGACA
>CALMYM010000356.1 GCA_937873675.1 uncultured Alphaproteobacteria bacterium
GCGAGGAGGTCCATCGCGGCCGTGGGGACGACATGAGCGCGGCGGGCGCGGCCCTTCTGGTGGGGGAGGGCGATGGTTCCCCTCTCGAAGTCGACATGCCCCCATTCGAGTTCGGTGATCTCGGAGAGGCGCGCGCCCGTCAGCAGGAGGAGCCGCACCACGGCGATGGCGGTGGGGTCGACGGACGTCCGACGGTTCTCCGGCTTGGGCAGGTGCTTCGACGGTTCTTCGCCCTCGTCGAGCACCCAGGGAAGGCCGATCGTCTCGGCGTCGATCAGGGTGCGCCCCAAGCGCTCGACTTCGACCGGGGTGAGGAACCGATCCCGAGATGCCTCGGGGTACTTGTCGATCCGGCTGCAGGGGTTCCGACCTTCGGGCCGCATGCCCCATTCCTCGGCGAGGGAGAGGGCTTTCGACAGGATGCCGAGGGTGTAGTTCGCCTGTCGCGGCGTCTTGCGCATGGCGAAGTGGAGGCGGCGCGCGTCCTGCGAGGTGAAGCCTTCGACCTTGAGCCCCTGGAACTCCGGCCGGAGGTGCTTTTCGACGATGCGGCGTTGCTCTTTGGCGGTCCGAGCCGAGAGGCGCACGGCGACATGCTCCTCGAGATATCGGTCGAAGAGGTCGGCCATGGTGGCGCCGGCCCGTCGGCCGCGGCGATCTCCGAGCGGGTCGCCGCCCTTCGTCACGCCGAGGAGCAGTACCTTCGCCTGCTGGCGCGCCAAGTCGGGCGTCAGCACGCCATGGCGGCCGATCGTGAGCCGTCGATCTCGCCCTTCCGTGGTGCGATAGCGCACGACGTAGGACTTCACTCCCGAGGGCATGACCGAGAGCCCGAAGCCGGCGAGGTCGTCATCCCAGGCGATCCACTTCTCGGCGCGTGGTTCGGCGTTATCGACGAAGCGCTTGGTGATCTTCGACACGGCTTCCTCTCGTTTGGACGGCACGAGGCGCGATCCTGGACGGCCCGAAGCGGCGCCCGTCCACTGCAACCCTTTGAATTCATGAGCAATGGACGGGCTTGTACGGCTGGACGGGCGATCGCCTCCCATATCGGCACTCGTTCGTCACTCGATGCCGCCGCCTGAAAAATCATTCCAGGGGTGGTGCCGACATCTGGTGACCCGGAATCCAGGTCACCAATAGGTCACCAACCGGGCGAGAAATCAATCGTGGGCAACAGTAAGAGGTCGCAAGCCAACCTCTTGATGGTGCGTAGATAATCGCATTCGATCGAAACTCGTGTCACCAGCCCGTAACGCCGAGAACCCGGCTTCTAAGCTGTTGGTCGCACGTTCGAATCGTGCCGGGGTCGCCAGTTCGCTGTTTGAATTTGCCGAGATTTCGAGTTCTTGCGTCGCCCCGTAGGTCGGGGGCGGTTGCCAGGGTGACACCCGGGGTGACGTCGGAAGTGATCCGGAAGGCGACCCGAGGACTGCAAAAAAGATGGCAGGAGCCGGGCGTTCCTCTGTCACATGGGGCTGATCTCGAACACCCGTGTCGAAGAGATCTCGAGGGGGCATGCGGGGTCGACTTCGACGCATTTCCGGAATGCCCGAACCTTCGCTCTTCCGGCATTCTCCGCAGCGGCTCACACCTCGGGAGTGCGGCGTTGCGGCGTGATGGGTACGCGTTCCTGCGGTGACGAAGGGCGGAGTGCGGAGCCGCTCGGGAGCGGCTCCGCATCTGAACGGCTCACATGTAGGTGCCCGAAGTCGAGCCACAGAAGCCGCAGAGGATCGAATTGCCGTAGGACGTGCCGTAGGAGGCGTAGCTCGACAACTTGGTGCGGCCGCCGGCGACGTTCGACAGCTGCGTCTCGTTGAGTTCGACGGCGGCGCCCTCGTCGGTCTTCCAGGCCTCCAGTTCGGCCGCGTCGAACGGCAGACCCTTCTCGGTGCCGATGTCCATCAGGATCCGCGTCATGTCCGCCTCGTCCTTGGCGGTGGAGACGCGCTTCTGCAGGTCGGCGTCCTCGACGATGATCAGACGAAGCTTCTCGACGTTGGTACGAGCCATCGTAGTCCTCCTCCAATAGTCCCGACTGAAATCGACGCGGACGGTGGTCGGGCGGCACGGACCGCACGACCCATCGCATCACGAGTGGCGTCGTGCCGCTGTCACCGACGGAACAGCGGGACATCGCCGCGAGTGGTCGGATGGAACGAACTGAAACGCGACGATCCGCTCGGCGACCCGAACGGACTGCGGCGCACTGATCGGCTCCTCCTCGCCGCACCCGAGCGATCGCTCGTCGGATGCGTCTTCCCAACCGGTGCCGCCGAAGCCATCGCTCCGGAGAACTCCGACATGTCACAGTCGCTGCGACGATCTGTCAATAATCGATGTGAGGCCGTACGATTCGGGCGACGGACCGGCCGGGGTCGATCGCGTCGCGGAGGTGCCGACGGGCGAGTCATGAGTCAGTGGGGGCGAACCGATCGCGAGCGGATCGGCGGGGGACGAGCGGGACGCGGCGCGGCGACGCGCCGGCGGCGCGTCGTCGTCGGCGCTCTCTTCGCCGGCTTCGTCGTCGCCTGTGCTCCGCCGCCGATCGAAGCGCCCGAATCCGGCATCGTTCCTCCGAGCCGGCATCTCGCCGACGACGGGCGGACGCGGGCGCCGGACCCCGGCGAGGCGTGGTGGCGCGGCTTCGGCTCGCCGACACTCGACCGTCTGGTGGAGACCGCGCTCGCCGCCAATCAGGACGTCGCCGCCGCCGCGGCGCGGCTCGATCAGGCCGCGGCGCACCGGCGGATGGCGCGCGCCGAGCTGTTGCCGACCGGCGGTGCGACGGCGACCCGCCTCGTCTCGCGCGAATCCGGCGCGGCCGTCGGCAGCCCGACGCCGCTGCCGATCACCCGGCTGTGGGACCTCGGCTTCGCCACCACCTACGAGATCGACGTCTGGGGCCGGCGGGCGGCCGGGGCCGTTTCCGCGCAGAGAGCCGAGCGGGCGAGCGAATACGATCTCGCCGTGGCGCGACTGACCGTCGCCGCCGCGGTGGTCGACGCCTGGCTCGAGGCATCCGCCCTCACCGAACGGTCGCGGGTCGCCCGCGCCAACCTCGCGCTCGCCCGCCGCATCCGTGACGCCCTCGCCAAACGGGTCGAGGCGGGCAGCTCCACCACCATCGAACTCTCCCGCCAGGACTACCTCGTCGCCCGTCAGGAGGCGATGTTGCCGTCGCTGTCGCGGGCGGCGAGCCGACAGTTGCTGGCGATGGCACCGCTGCTCGGCGCTACACCTGAAGCCGCGCTCGGCGGTCTGCGCCCCGAAGGGCTCGGGCGCCTGCGCCTGCCCGAATTCCGCGCCGGTGTGCCGTCGACGCTGATGTTGCGCCGGCCCGACCTCGCCGCCGCCGAGGCGCGGCTCGCCGCGGCGTCGGCCGACGTGGCGGCGGCGCGGGCCGCGCTGTTCCCGAAGATCGGGCTCTCCGCCACGCTCGGCGTGCGCAGTCCGTCGACCGCGACACTGTTCTCGCCGCAAGCGGTGACCTGGAGCGCCACCGGGTCGCTCACCCAGGAGATCTTCGGACTGCCGGCGCGGATCGAGGAGGTGTCGGCCCAGGAGGCGCGGCGGCGTGAACTGCTCGCCGGTTATCGCGGCGCCATCGTCTCCGCCTTCGCCGACGTCGATCGGGCACTGGTCGAGATCCGGCGCGATGCCGAGGAGGAGCGCGCCCTGCGGCGGGCGCTCGCCGCGTCGCGCCGCGGCTACGAACTGTCCGTCGAGCAGTTGGAGGCGGGGGCGATCGACCTGACGACCCTGCT
>CALMYM010000357.1 GCA_937873675.1 uncultured Alphaproteobacteria bacterium
CCCTACGGCGCGCCGGCCAGCGCGCTGGCTCCCGGACGCGTGAGCGGCGGCTCGAGTTCGGGCTCGGCGCTCACCGTGGCGAGCGGCCTCGTCGCCTTTTCGCTCGGCACCGACACCGCCGGCTCGGGGCGCGTGCCGGCCGCCTTCAACAATCTCGTCGGGGTCAAGCCGACCCGCGGCCTCGTCTCCTCGACCGGCCTCGTGCCGGCGTGCCGCAGCCTCGACTGCATCACCGTCTTCGCCGCCACCGCCGGCGACGTCGCCGCGGTGCTCGCGGTGATGCGCGGCCACGACCCGCGCGACCCCTATTCGCGTGTCCCCGAGCGCCGGCCGCTGCCGCTCACCGGCTTCCGCTTCGGCATCCTCACCGGGGCCGAACGCGAGTTCTTCGGCGATCGTGAGACGGCGGCGCTCTACGACGCGGCGGTCACGCGGCTCTCCGCCCTCGGCGGGACGCCGGTCGGCATCGACTACGCCCCGTTCCGCGAGAGCGCCGATCTCCTCTACGGCGGTCCGTGGATCGCCGAGCGCCTCGCGGCGGTCGCCGAATTCCACGCCGGCCATGCCGCCGACATGGACTCGACGGTGGAGAAGATCATCGCCGGGGCGACCAACCATTCGGCCGTCGACGCCTTCCGTGGCCAGTATCGGCTGGAGGCGCTGCGCCAGCAGACGCTGGCCGAATGGGCGAAGGTCGACCTGCTGCTGCTGCCGACCGCCGCGACCACCTACACGGTCGAGGCGATGCGGGCCGATCCGATCGCCCTCAACTCGACGCTGGGCCGCTACACCAACTTCGTGAACCTGCTCGACTGCGCGGCCATCGCCGTGCCCGCCGGCTTCCGCCCCGACGGCATCCCGGCCGGCGTCACCCTGATCGGCCCGGCCTTCAGCGACGAGGCGCTCGCCGTCCTCGGCGATCGGCTGCATCGCGCGCTCGGCGCCGGGCCGGGTGTCGACCGACACGGAGCGCTGCCGGGCGCCCCGCTCGCGCCCTCGGCGGAAGGGTTGATTCCGATCGGCGTGGTCGGGGCGCATCTCTCCGGCATGCCGCTGAACCACCAACTGACGGCCCCCGGCGGCGTGCTGCTGAAGGCGACGCGGACCGCGCCGGACTACCGCATGTTCGTCTTGCCCGACACGGTGCCGGCGAAGCCGGGGGTGATCCGTGATCCGGGCTTCGCCGGGCCGGGACTGGAGATCGAGGTGTGGGGCCTGCCGCCGGCCGCCGCCGGAGCCTTCGTCGCGGCGATCCCGGCGCCGCTCGGCATCGGCAAGGTCCGCCTCGCCGACGGCTCGGAGGTCTCGGCCTTCCTGTGCGAATCCCACGCGGTGGCGGGCGCCGAGGAGATCACCGCGCTGGGCAGCTGGCGCGCCCACATGGCGCGGAAATAGAAGGGTTTCCGCCGCACGACGCGGTGCGACGGCCGGTCGTTCAGACCGCCGCGCCCGGCGACCAGACGAGATCGGCCGGGCCGCTCTCGGCGAGGACGGTGTCGACGTTCGGCAGGTCGTTGCCGTCGACCCAGGCGCGCGCCGCCTCCGGGCTCCAGCCGAGATCGTGCCAGCGGGCGATAAGGCGGCGCTCCAGCTCCGCACGGGGGACGTCGATGCGCAGCGTCAGGTCGAAGCGTGGCCCGAGCGCCGCCCATGGACCCTGCCTCAGGAGAAGATAGTTCCCCTCGACCAGGACGAGGTGGATCTCCGAGCCGATCACCAGCGCCCCGGCACGCGCCACATCGAGGGTGCGGTCGAAGACCGGCGCGACCACGTCCTCCTCGCGCGCCCGGATGCGCCCGAGCAGCACGTCGAGGCCGGCGACGTCGAAGGTGTCGGGCGCGCCCTTGCGATCGCGGCGGCCGAGGCGGACCAGCAGGTCGTTGTCGAAGTGGAAGCCGTCGGCCTGCAGCACCGCGGTCTCGGCCGGCGACAGCCGCGCCGCCAACTCATGAGACAGCGTCGACTTGCCCGCCCCCGGCGGGCCGGCGATCGCCACGACGAAGCGGTCGGCGCCGGCGGCGCGGGCACGGATCAGGTCGGCGAGATCGTCGAGCGAGGTCACGGGGCGGGCGCTCCTCGAAGGCCGCGGGTGTCGGACAGGATCGGTAGCATCGTTCGCGGCATCCGACCACGCCGGGCGCCGCTTCAGGCGCGCCGCCGGTCGGCGTCGGCGAGGGGGGCGCAGATCTCCTCGAGGAAGTCGAGGAAGGCGCGGGTGCGCGCCGATACCAGTCGGCGGCTGGGGAAGACCGCCGAGAGGATCGACGCCGAGGTGTCGAACTCGACCTCGGCGCCGACCTCCACCAGCCGACCGGCGCGGATGAGATCGCGGCAGTAGCGCTCCGGCAGGAACGACACGCCGGCGCCGTGCATCACCGCCTCGCGCACCGCCAGGGGATCGTTGACCCGGATCGCCCGCGGGCCGACGTCGAGGCGCAGGGTCTGGTGATCCTGCTTCAGCGCCAAGGGCCGGGCGACGTAGCGGCGTTCGCAGATCTGGACGTGGCGCAGGAGATCGGGAGCGTCGCGGCCGATGTCGTTCGCCGCGACATAGGCGGGTGCGGCGATCCAGATCAACCGGCCGCCGAGCAGGGACTTCTGGGTGAACTCCGAATCCGCCTGGACGCCGACCACCACGGCCACGTCGAACTGGTCGCCGAGCATGTCGACGGCGTGGGAGGTCACGACGAGGTCGAGTTCGATCTCGGGGTAGCGGCGGTGGAAGTCGGCGAGATGCGGTGCGAGCACCTCCTGGCAGAAGGCCGGCGGCGTCGCCACGGTCAGCCGGCCGCGCGGCACCATGGTCAGCCCGGTCATCACCGCGTCGGTCTCGCCGATCTCGTCCATGATGCGCTGGCACTGGCGGAAGAAGGCCTCACCCTCGCTCGTCACCCGCACCCGGCGGGAATTGCGGTCGAGCAGGCGCACCCCGAGATCGTGCTCGAGCCGGGTGATCGATTTGCTGACCGATGATTTCGGCATGGTGAGCGCCTGCGCCGCCGCGGTGATGCCGCCGCGCTCCACCACGGCCACGAAGACCGGTACGTCGTCGATCCGCCACTTCAAGGATGCGCTCCATCGTTCACGTGCGGAAACGTAGCGTTGCCGATCCGGCGATTGTTCGCAAGGGAGAACATCGACATCCTCCTGCCACTTCGTCACCTCGGCCGGCAGCGCAGACGCCGGACGGTGGCGAAACCGAAAACGCCGAGCACAGGCATCGGCGACCACAGAAACGACGAGAGGGCGATCATGGCCAAGATCATCGGAGGCATCGGTGCCTCGCATTCACCGACCATCGGCTTCGCGAAGGACACCGGCAAACAGAACGATCCGGCCTGGGCGCCGATCTTCGAGAGTTTCGCCAAGGTGCGCGCCTGGGTGCGCGCCAAGGAGATCGACGTCCTGTTCATGATCTACAACGATCACATCACGTCGTTCTTCTTCGACCACTATTCGGCTTTCGCCCTCGGCGTCGACGACGTCTGGCGGTCGGCCGACGAGGGTGACGGCCCGCGCCCGGTGCCGCCGGCCAAGGGTCATGCCGCCCTCGCCCACCACGTCGCCGCGGCGCTGGTCGCCGACGAGTTCGACATGTCGTTCTTCCAGGGCAAGCCGCTCGATCACGGCTGCATGTCGCCGCTGTCGATGATGGGCGACGAGACCGGCCCGTGGGGCGGCTCGATCGTACCGTTGCAGGTCGGCGTGCTGCAGCTGCCGATCCCCAACGCCAAGCGCTGCTGGAAGCTCGGCCGGTCGCTGCGCAAGGCGATCCAGAGCTTCCCGGACGAGAACCTGCGCGTCGCGATCGTCGCCACCGGCGGCCTGTCGCATCAGGTCCACGGCGAGCGCGCCGGCTTCCTCAACGAGGCCTGGGACCAGGAGTTCCTCGATCTCCTGGAGACGGCGCCGGACAAGCTGGTCGAGAAGCGCCTCGCCGACTACGCCGTCCTCGGCGGCATGGAAGGGGCCGAGGTGATCATGTGGCTGATCATGCGCGGCGCGCTCTCCGAGGCGGTGCGCAAGGTCCATCTCCACACCTACGCCCCGTCGGTCACCAACATCGCCACCGTGGTCTTCGAGGACCTCGGCGACGAGCCCGACCCGGAGGAGATCGACGCCTATCGCATCCACATGGGCTACGAACTGGCCGGCGCCGAGACGCTCACCGGGACCTATCCCTTCACCCTCGACCGCAGCCTGAAGAACTTCCGCATCAACGACTTCCTCCACCGGCTGATCGAGCCGGCGCATCGCGCCCGCTTCCGTGACGACTTCGCCGGCCTCGCCGAGGAGTTCGGTCTCGACGCCGAGGAGCGGGCGCTGATCACCGGGCGCGACTGGATCGGCATGATCCGGCGCGGCGTCAGCTTCTTCGTGCTGGAGAAGATGGCGGCGGTGATCGGCGTCTCCAACCCGGAGGTCTACGCCTCGATGCGCGGCGAGACGATCGAGCAGTTCCTCGCCACCCGCAAGGTGCCGATCCGCTACTCCGTCGCCGCCGGCAAGAATGCCGAGGACATCGCCGCGAACTGATCCCGGACGCCCGCGGGATCACCGACCTCCCGGTCGGCCTTCGCTGTGAGACCGAACGCCCCCGTCCCCACGGCGGGGGCGTTCGCGTCTGCGATCGACCCGCCCCCGGCGGCCCCGTTTCGCCCCCTTGGAACGCGCTGCGAAGGGTGGGCGTTTCGGCGCAACACATTTTCTCTTCGCGGGCGAACAAGAGATCGCACGATCTCGGGTTCGCGACCGCGACATGAGATCTTCTTTTCCACGACGGAGCGGAGCGCGAAGCGGCACCCGCGACGGACACGAGCGGAACAGAGGATTTCCATGTCGATCGACTGGCTCAACTTCACCCCCCTCGCATCGCTCGCCGGCGGTGCGGTGATCGGCATCTCCGCCGGCCTCCTGGCGGCGCGCTCCGGTCGCATCCTCGGGGTGAGCGGCTTCGTCTCGGGCCTGTTCGAGACCGACAAGGAATGGACGGCGCGGCTCGCGCTGATCGCCGGCCTGATCCTGGCACCGCTGCTGATCGGTTCCTTCTACGCCCTTCCCTCCGCCGTCCCCGACGTCGGTTGGACCGCGGTGATCGCCGGCGGCCTGCTCGTCGGTTTCGGCACCCGCCTCGCGTCGGGATGCACCTCCGGTCACGGCGTCTGCGGCCTGTCGCGCCTGTCGCTCCGCTCGGCGGTCGCTACCGGCGCCTTCATGGCTTCGGCCGTCGCCACCGTCTTCGTCCTGCGCCACATCGCCTGAGGGACCACACCATGCGCCCGCTCTTCGCACTCTTCATCGGCCTCCTCTTCGGCGCCGGCCTCTGCCTCTCCGGCATGACCTCGCCGGCCAAGGTCCAGGGCTTCCTCGACATCTCCGGCGCCTGGGATCCGTCGCTCGCCTTCGTCATGGCCGGCGCGATCGGCATCGGGCTCGTCTTCTTCCGCCTCGCCCGCCACCGCCTGCCGGCACCGTCGCATCGCGTCGATCCGGCGCTCGTCACCGGCAGCGTCGTCTTCGGCGTCGGCTGGGGCCTCGTCGGCTACTGCCCGGGTCCGGCGCTGACGGCGATCGCCAGCCTCGACCCGAAGGCGCTGACCTTCGCCGCCGCGATGCTCGCCGGGACCGCGCTGCAGCGCTGGGTCGCCTCGCTCCGGGTGCCGGCCGGGGGCATCGCCCCGACGGCGTCCGACGAAACCGCCGCGGCCAACGCCTGCGGCGCCTGACGACCGGTCGCCTCGTCCCGCAGGGGCGAATCGGTCCCGCATCCCCCGGGGAGCGCTCTCGTGGCGCTTCCCCGGCCCCGCCTTTCGGCCAACGACAACCTCCCTCTCAGGACGATCGTTCCCCTCTTCGGGCGCCCTTCGGGGCGCCCTTTTCTTTTTCACCCGCGCCTTTCGTGGGAATCCGCCATCGTCGACCACGAAATTTTACGTGGTACCATTCCGCTTACCATACCATTGTGGTATGGTAGCTCTCGTTCACTCTTCGATACCGATCGGTGGCATGCTGGTCCTTCCAGGGGCTGCACCGACACCGAGGGTCGGAGAAGAGGAGAGGCCATGTTCGTTTCGAAGGCGGAGACGGCGGCACAGCGGGTCGAACAGGAGATCCGCAAGGCGATCGTCACCCTCGAGTTCCTGCCGGGAACGCCTCTTTCGGAGAAAGAACTCGCCGAGCGCTTCGGCGTGTCGCGCCAGCCGGTGCGCGAGGCTCTGATCGCGCTCGGCCGCGCCGAACTGGTCGAGACCAAGCCGCGGCGCGGCACCCGCGTCTCCCGCATCTCGGCCGACCGCATGCGCCAGCAGCGCTTCGTGCGCGAGTCGCTCGAAGTGGCGGTGGTGCGGCGCGCCTGCGAGAGCTTCGATCCGGACGTGCGCCGGCGCATCGACGCGATCCTCGCCGCCCAGGAGGTCCACGCCGAGGCGCACGCCCACTATCTCTTCCAGCGCGAGGATCAGGCGTTCCACGCCGCGCTGGCGGAAGGCGCCGGCTATCCCACCGCCTGGGAGGCGCTCACCGACATCAAGGCCCATCTCGACCGGGTCTGCCACCTGACCCTGCCCGTCCCCGAGACGTTGCCGCTCCTCGTGCGGCAGCACCGCGCCGTCATGGCGGCGATCGACGCCCACGACGCCGACGCCGCGGAAGCGGCGATGCGCGCCCATCTCGCCGAGATCCTGCAAGCCCTGCCGGAGGTCGAGAAGACCTACGGCTACCTGTTCATGCGACCCGAACTCGACCGGTAGCCGGCGTCTCGCCGGCCGGAGAAAGGAACCCCGTGGACGTCCGTCACGCCCTCCACCACACCCAGGTGGAGACCCTCGGTACCGAAGATCTCCGCCGGCATTTCCTGATCCCCGACCTGTTCCGGCCGGGAGAGATCCACGCCACCCTCACCCACTACGAGCGCATGATGGTGCTCGGCATAATGCCGGGGACCGCACCGCTGACGCTGCCGCCCGAGCTCGGCAAGCCGGTCGGCACCGACTTCCTGCTCGAGCGGCGCGAGTTCGGCGCCATCGCCATCGGCGGGCCGGTCCGCGTGACGGCCGACGGCGAGGTCTTCGACCTCGCGTTCCAGGAGGCGATCTATCTCGGCATGGGGACGAAGGACGTCACCTTCGAGAGCCTCGATCCGAGCCGTCCGGCCAAGCTCTACGCCGCCTCCTGCCCGGCCCACCATCGCCATCCGAGCCGCAAGGTGAGCATCGACGAGGCGACCCCGGCGCCGCTCGGTGGCCCGCAGACCGCCAACGAGCGGGTCATCTACAAGTACATCCACCCCGGTGTGATGCCGACCTGCCAGCTGGTGATGGGGCTGACGCGCCTCTCGACCGGCAGCGTGTGGAACACCATGCCCTGTCACACCCACGACCGGCGCATGGAGGCCTATTTCTACTTCGAGCTGCCGCCGGACGGCATGGTGCTGCACCTGATGGGCCGCCCGACCGACACCCGTCACATCGTCGTGCGCAACGAAGAAGCGGTGGTGTCGCCGCCGTGGTCGATCCATTCCGGCGTCGGCACCTCGGCCTATGCCTTCATCTGGGCCATGGCGGGCGAGAACCAGGTGTTCTCCGACATGGACCACGTGGCGCCGGGGGATTTCCGATGAACCTGACCTCGCTCTTCGACCTGACCGGGCGAACCGCGCTCGTCACCGGCGCGCGCACCGGCCTCGGCCGGGCCGCCGCCTGGGCGCTGGCCGGCGCCGGTGCCGACGTCGTCGGTCTCGGCCCCCGGCCGATGCCCGAGACCCGGGCCGAGGTCGAGGCGAGTGGGCACCGCTTCCACGAAGTGACGGTCGATCTCGGTGCGCCGCAGGATTTCGCCGCCCTCGTCGGGGCCATCGAAGCCGACTTCGCGCCGATCGACATCCTGGTCAACAACGCCGGCATCATCCGCCGCGCCGACGTCCTCGACTTCTCCGAAG
>CALMYM010000358.1 GCA_937873675.1 uncultured Alphaproteobacteria bacterium
CCTCGCGGGAGAAGGTGCCCCGCAGGGGCGGATGAGGGGGCGCCGCGAAGCGGCAACCGGGTGGAAGCGTCGGGCACCGCGGCCTCGGAGAGGCCCGAACCCCTCATCCGGCCTTCGGCCACCTTCTCCCGCAAGGGGAGAAGGATCTTCGTGGCATCGACCTCACCCCCTGCGGCGCGTCGCGATCACGTCCTGCGCATCCCCGGCCTCACACCAGGCGATAGCGCGCCGCGAGATCCACGCGGCCGTCGCTCGCCACCAGACCGCGCGCCACCAGATCCTCGACATGGGCGAGCATCGACAGCGCCGCCGCGCCGTGCAGCGACCGGTCGACCTCGGCATAGACGACGCGCACCATGTCGGGGATGGTCTCGTGGCGGACCGCCAGCCGATCGAGCACCGCCTTCTCGCGGCCGAGACGGTGGCGCACCAGCGCCTCGAGGAACTCGGTCGGTTCGGGAATGCCGGCGCCGTGAGCCGGCAGCAGCAGGCTCTCCGGCCGGTCGATCAGCCGGCGCAGCGACGCCATGTAGTCGACCATCGCGCCGTCGGGTGGCGCGACGATCGAGGTCGACCACGCCATGACGTGGTCGCCGGTGAAGGTCGTCGCCTCCTGGAGCAGGGCGAAACACAGGTGGTTCGGCGTGTGGCCGGGCGTGGTGATCGCCTCGAGCGCCCAGCCCTCGCCCGCCACCACGTCGCCGTCGCCGAGAGTGATGTCGGGGCGGAACTCGTGATCGCCGGAGGCGTCGAGCGGATTGATCTCGCCGAGGTCGAGCGGCCGCGCCGGCCGGTGTGGCCCTTCGCCGTAGACCCGCGCGCCGGTCGCCCGGGCCAACGCCCGCGCCGCCGGCGAATGGTCGCGGTGGGTGTGGGTGACGAGGATCGCCGAGACCGGCCGCCCGTCGATCGCCCGCAGCAGCGCGTCGATGTGGGACGGATCGTCCGGCCCGGGATCGATCACCGCCAGATCCCGCGTGCCGACCAGGAAGCTGTTGGTGCCGTGGAAGGTGAACGGCCCCGGGTTCTTCGCCACCACCCGGGTGACGAGATCGGAGAGCCGCACCGCCTCGCCGTGGCGCGGATCGAAGTTGCGGTCGAAACGAGGCGCGTCACCGGCCATGGCGGTACCCTCACTTGAGGAGCGAGACGACGAAGCGCAGGCCCATGAGCGCCAGGAAGATCGCGAAGGCGATCTCCAACGTGCGCTTCGGCAGGCGATGCGCGAGGCGCGCGCCGATCGGCGCCACCCAGACGCTGGTCGGCATGACCAGCGCCGCGCCGATCACCGACACGAAACCGAGGGAGAGCGGCGGCAGCGCCCCCATCTTGCTCCACCCGGCGAGCACGTAGCCGACGGCGCCGGGGATGGAGATGAGGACGCCGATGCCCGAGGCGGTGGCCACCGACCGGTGGATCGGCACCTTGCAGAAGCTCAGCACCAGATTGACGATCGAGCCGCCGCCGATGCCCATCAGCGCCGAGAGAAGACCGGTGACGCCGCCGATCACGGCGCGCCACGGCTCGCCCGGCACCCGCTCGGCGATCGCCCAGCTCTCCTTGCCGAAGCCCAGCTTGATCGCCGTCGCCCAGGCGACGAAGACGAACACCAGCTTGAACACCGACGGCGGGGCGAAGGAGGCGATCCACGAACCGAGGAGCACGCCGACGATCGTCGGGATGGCCCAGGCCTTGAGCAGTTCCTCGTCGACGGCGCCGCGCGCCCGATGCGCCATGAACGAGCGGATCGAGGTCGGGATGATGACGGCGAGCGACGTGCCGACCGCCAGCTGCATCTTCAGATCGTCGGCGACGCCGATGACCCCGAAGAGCTGGAACAGCACCGGCACCATCACCGCGCCGCCGCCGACGCCGAAGAGACCGGCGAGCAGGCCGGAGATCACACCGGCTCCGAGCAGCACCGCGGCGAGAAAGGCCAATTGGCCGAGATCGAAACCGAACATCGTCGAGATCAGGCTCCTCTGTCGTCGATCAGTCTGTCGCGCCGGGCCAGCGCGGGGAAGAGCCGCATCCACAGACCTGCCACCACCAATGTGCCGATACCGCCGAGAACCACCGAACCGACCGGCCCGATCGCTGCCGCCAGCGCCCCGGATTCGAACTGACCCAGTTCGTTGGAGGCGCCGATGAACACCGAATTGACCGCCGAGACACGGCCGCGCATCTCGTCCGGCGTCTCCTGCTGCACCAACGTCTGGCGGATCACCACCGACACCATGTCGGAGGCGCCGAGGAGGAACAGAAAGCCCAGCGACAGCCACAGCGAGGTGGAAAGGCCGAAGCCGACGGTGGCGAGGCCGAAGCCGGCCACGGCGGCGAACATGATGCGGCCGGCATTGCGTTCGAGCGGGTGGCGGGCGAGATGGAGCCCGACGATCGCCGCACCCACCGCCGGCGCCGAGCGCAACAGCCCGAGCCCCCACGGGCCGGTCATCAGGATGTCGCGGGCGTAGATCGGCAGGAGCGCCGTCGCCCCGCCGAGCAGCACCGCGAAGAGATCGAGCGAGATCGCCCCGAGGATCATCGGTCTCGAGCGGATGAAGGCGATACCGGCGAGGAGTCGTTCGAGGCTCGGCCGGCCGCTGCCGCCGTTCACCGGCCGCGGCCGAATGGAGAAGACCGCGATCGCACCGGCGGCGAAGGCGGCGAAGGCCGAGGCGAAGACCACCGTCGCGCCGAAGGCGTAGAGGAGGCCGCCGAGCGCCGGACCGCCGATCGTCGACAACTGCCAGGTCGACGACACCCAGGCGACCGCGCGCGGGAAATCGCCGCGCGGCACCAGCATCGGCACCAGCGCCTGCGACGCCGGCATGGCGAAGGCGCGGGCGGTCCCGAACACGGCCGCGAGCGCATAGACCGGGAGCGGTGTGGTCGTCCCGACGATCACCGTGACCAGCAGGCCGAGCGACACCGCCGCCATGGTGGCGAAGGAGGCGGTGACCACGAGCCGGCGATCGAAGCGATCGGCGACCTCGCCGGCGATCAGCGCGAACAGAAGATTGGGCAGGAACACCGCCAGCCCGACGAGGCCGAGCGCCCAGGCCGAGCGGGTGATCTCGTAGACGTACCAACCGACGCCGACGTCGTGGACCTGGATGGCGAGGCCGGTGGCGAAACGTGCGCCGAGATAGAGTCGGAAATCGCCATGGCGAAGAACTTCGCGGCCGGAAGCCGGGTTCGGTGCCGTCGAGGCGGTCTGGGTCATCGAAGTGTCCGCGGGGGCAGGCGAGGCGCAGCCGTGTCGGGATGGCGCGTCCGTAGTTTTCCGCTCTAACACGCGGAAGAGGCCATTGTCTGCCTCAGCCGGTTCGCCTGCGCAACTTCGTGATCACGAATCCGCGCTCGCTCGGGAAGAGCAGCGCCATGACGGCGCCGTAGACGATCACCCCGGCGACGATCTCGCCGATCAGCGCGAGCGTTCCCCGGCCCCAGGGGACCACCGCCAGCACCGCGCACATCGCACCGGTGGCGCCGAGGATGCGGGCCCAGCGGCTCCACTGCGGCCTGAGCCGATAGTCCTTCATCGCGATCGCCATGGTGAGGACGGCCGCCGAGAGCGTGCCGGCGACGCAGCCGACCGTCGCCCAGACGAGTCCGGCGATGCCGCCGCCGCCCCACACCAGTCCCACCGCCACGCCGACGACACAGCCGAGAGCCTCGATGGCCATCAGCGGCACCATGCGGCCGGGCGCGGTGTGGAGCAGGAACAGCTGGTCGACATAGTGGGCGCGCTGGTTGCGGATCGATCCGGCGAGCACGGCGAGCGGCAGGATGGCGATCGTCGCGGCGCGGAACGGCTCGGCGATCATCGCCTCGACCAGCGGTCGGCTCACCATCGCCACCCCGGCGGTGGTGGGGGCGAGCAGGGCGAAGAGCATCGACCCGTTGTCGGCGAGCTGTTTCAACGCGCCTTCCTCGTCGCCGCTCTCGAAGAGCCTCACCGCGATCGGGAAGGCCGCAGCGGTGAGCAGCATCGCCGCCACCGACGACACCCGCTGTCCCAGCCCCCAACCGACCGACAGGAGGCCGAGCGCTTCCGCCCCGGCGAGTTGGTCGACGACCAGTCGGATGCCGTTGGTGGCGATCCAGGCGAGCATGCCGGTCGCCAACATCGGCAGCCCGTAGACGAGGGCGTCGCCGATCACGTCGCGGCCCGGCAGCGGGATCTTCGGCTTCACCCCGAGGCGAACCATCACCACCGCGAGCCCGAGCGCCTGGACCACCGCGATGCCGGCGATCGCCGCCGTCGGCGTCGCCCCGAAGGCGACGACACCGACGAAGGAGGCGAGGGTGCCGACGAGCGGCCCGGCGAGCTGGGCGATGGTGTAGGTGGCGATCGCCTGCTCGGTGCGGGCGATCTCGCTGTAGTGGGTGAGGAGCGAACGGGTGACGAAGAGGACGGCCGAGGCGACGAAGAAGCCGGTGGTCGGCGTCATGTCGAGGGTGAGGAGCAGTGGCACCGCCGCGACCACCTGGAGGAGCGCGCCGCCGAGCACCACGGCGTTGTCGGCCTCGACCAGTCGCCGCCGCCGATCCTCGTCCATCGCGGCGCGGAAGCGCAGGGCGTAGAGCGACCACCAGGCGATGGTCGCCATGTAGACCAGTTCCTGCGCCGCCAGCACGTAGGAGACGACGCCGTAGGTCTCGGCGTCGAGCAGATGCGTCCACACCACCGCCGCCACGAACATGGCGAGCGGCCCCAGGAGCTGGGCCGGCAGGTAGAGGAGCGTCTGTCTCAGCATCATCGGTCGGGCACCGCAGGGCACGCGGCGCCGGGGTCACCGGCGTGGTGCGCCCGGCCGTTCGAATCGCGTCGCCTCCGATGTCGCCCGATGAGGCGGGAGCGCGAAAGCCGAACCGGGCAAATCGGCCATGAACCCGGCGGCGCGACGCAGGTCAGGGGAGCCCTCGGGCCTGCGACCGCGCGCGCGTCAGGCGGAATTCGATCGCCCCCGCCGCGGCACCGCCGACGCCGGTGGTGTTGGTCAGCCGGGCTCGAATCGCCGCAGTCACGGCGGACGCCTCGGCCATCAGGGCGCCGATGGGGTGACGCGGTACGACCTCGAAGGTCAGCGCCACCAGGGTCTCGGCCCCGACCTCGACGGTTCGCGCGATGCCGGGATGGCACGGCAGCACCGACCCGACGCCGTAGGTCACCGTGCCCCGGCGGATCGCCTCCGCCGTGCCGAAGGTCGGGCGCAGTGTCGCGGCGCCGGCGAGGATCCTGACCGCGCCTTCGCCCGCCGTCGGCTCGAGCCGCATGCGGATGCCGGGCGAGGCGAGCATCAGCCCGTGGCGCAGCCGGTGGCGCGGCGGCGCGACGATCGGCGTGTCGGGGAAGGTGATGTCGAAATGGCGGAGGATCTCGTCGATGTCGTGGAGATGCAGCTGGGCCTCGTCGCGATCGATCAGCGACAGCACCTCGTGGCCGTCGACGTCGCCGATCACGCCGCGCCGCGGCCGGGTGAGGCCGGTCGCCGGATCTGGTCGCCACAGGACGAGCGTGTAGGAGTCGGACGGGATCTGCTGGACGATCGCGGCGATGTGGGCGCGGTCGAGCCGGCGCGGCGGGCGCCCGGGGGCGACCTCCCTCTCCGTCGTCTCCACCTCGTTCACCGACCGGACGTCGTTCGGCTGTCCCGTCACCATCTCCACCTCTCGCCCGCGAACTCTAAGCGGAGCGCCCGGACAACGGGAGCCGGATCGGCCGAATTCGGCGAAATTGAAGGATTCGCGGTTAACGTGCACCGGGGCCGGAGGCCGCGCCGCGGCCGCCCGCACCGACGCTGGGCATCATCGTCATCACCATGGCGGTGAAGAACGCCAGATTGGTCGATTTGCTGGAGAGCCCGGTCGACGCCGACATCACCACCACGAAGAAGGCGACCGGCCACAGGCTCGCCCGCGAGGTGGCGCGCACCAGTTCGAAGAGATAGGCGCCGAGCGCGGCGAGGAGCAGCAGCGCCGGGATCAGGCCGTAGAAGGCGACGAAGGCGACCTCGGTGCTCTCGATGCCGATGGTGATGCCATAGGCCCGCTGGGCGTGGTTCATCAGGTCCGGCGGTGGTCCGAACAGGAACTCCTCCCAACCGAGATCGGCGAAGATGCGGAACATGGCGATGCGCGTTCCCGCACTTCCCGAATCGCGGGAGAAGCGCGGGATCAGCCGATCCCCCGCCCCGGCGCCGATCGCCACGATCCCCCCCCCCGCGACGCCCGCCCCCGCCGCCACCGCCAGCGCCGCGTCGGTCAGCGAGAATCGCCGTCCGGCGAGGACCCGCATCCCGCCGAGCGCGCCGGCCGCCGCCACGATCGCGAAGGCGAGGATCATCGCCACGCGCCCACCGAAGGCGACGAGCGCCGCCGCCGCCAGCGCCATCGCCGCGGTCCGCAGCACGAGCGGCATCACTCGGCCGCCGCCGGTCGCCGTCATCACCAGCCAGCAGCCGGTGGCGAAGGCGTTGTTGAGCGGATGGCCGAGGATCGCCGTCGATCGCCAGTCGTGGATGATCGTGCCGTCGATGTCGTACATCGGCGTCAGTCGCCACCCGGTGAAGTATTCGACGAGACCGACGATCGCGTTGAAAGCGAAGAAGAGGTGCAGGGCCGTACCGATCGGACGCCGCGACCCCGGATCGAGAGCGCCGATCGCGACGAACACCAGGATCGGCAGGACGAAGGTGTCGATGATCGCCGACAACGGCAGATGCTGGACCAGCGCGGTGTGGACGAACACCAGCACCACGGCGGTGCCGAGGGCGATCACGCCGGGATGATCGACGGCGATCTCCGCCGCCCGGCGCCCGGGTCCGCCACGGCCGACCATCGCCGCCACCGCCGCCGCGGCCGCGAACCAGGTCGCCGGATGGATCTTGGTGAGGAACGACCCGCCCGAGACGGCGTAGGGAACGCCGAGGGCGACCAGCGCCATCGCCGAGATCGCCGCCATCGCCGCCACGCTCGCCCACACCAGCCACGTCGTCACCCGGCCGACCTTCACCGGCCGCGCGGGGGGCGCGGACGAAAGGGCGGGGACGGGGCCGACCTGCGAAAAGGCGAGACTCACGGGCTCGGGCTCTCGGTAGCGGGACGCGTCGATCCAGGACCGATCCGTTCCGGCATTCGTGACGGCCCATCCGACACCGGGACCGGTGGAGAACCGGTATGCGTCCGCGTGCGATCTCCGGACATGGTTGATCGATGGTTGCCGTCCGCATTCCCGGCCGAAATCCACGGAAACGAAAGCTCCTCGCGTCGTCGGAGTGTCGCGTTTCGACGTGCTCCGACATGGTTCACAATTCGTCACCGAGATCGATAAAATTGTAAGTAACCGGCCCGAGTGTCGTTAACCGCGAGTGCGGGAAAGACTTTAAAATTCGATATGAATTGCCTAGCTTCTCGGAGATCGGGCGGGGTGGCGGTGGAGTATCGTCTCCACTCCTCGAGAGGTGACGCCGTGACGACTTTCGCACTCGAGTCCGCTATGGAGAAGAAAACGCCCCAGGCCGGTCCCGGTGTCGCACGGATCGATTCCTGGCGCATCAACGTGCCCGACGAGGCTTGGCTGATCGAACGCATCGTCCAGGATGCGGGCGAAGGCCGTGGCGGGACCGTCTTCACCATCAATCTCGACCATCTCCACAAGCTGCGCCGCGACGCGTCCTTCCGCGCCGCCTACGAGCGCGCCAGCTACGTCACCGCCGACGGCATGCCGGTGGTGCTCCTGGCGCGATCGACCGGCGTCGGCATCGAACGCGTCACCGGCGCCGATCTGGTGCTGCCGCTGTGCCGCGCCGCCGCGGCCGCCGGCATCGCCATCTATTTCTTCGGTACCCGCACCGAGATCCTCGATCGCGCCGTCGAGCGCCTGCGTCACGAGATCCCGGGCCTTCGGGTCTCCGGCATCGAGGCGCCGCCGATGGGCTTCGACCCGCACGGCGAAGTGGCGCGCGAGGCGGCCGAACGGATCGCCCGATCCGGCGCCGGCATCTGCTTCGTCGCCCTCGGTGCACCGAAGCAGGAACTCTTCGCCAATGCGGCGCTGACCTGGTCGGAAGGCGTCGTCTATCTCGGCGTCGGCGCGGCTCTCGATTTCCTCGCCGGCGAACGCCGCCGCGCCCCCCGGCCGCTGCAGCGCATCGGCCTCGAATGGGCCTGGCGCACCGCCCAGGAACCGCGCCGCCTGCTGCCGCGCTACCTGAAATCGGCGGCGTGGCTCCTCGGATACCTGCTGCGCTCGACGCTCGGCATCACCCGTGACGGCCCCCTCCCGCCGGAGGTCGTGGTCGAACCGCGGTCGGCGTCGAAGATCGTCGCGCCGACGCCGCTCTCCGCCCCTCGGAGGTGACACGATGGCTTCGCATCGGCTCTGCCTGATCCACCCGACCGATCCGCGCGTCGAACCCGTCGGCGCCGTCGAGACCCGGTTGAACGCCGTCCTGTCGGCGCTGCCCACCGATTTCTCGGTTCTCTTCGTCGGCGCAGACCATGTCGGCGATCTCCGCCTCGGCTCCGGTGCGGCGATCTCGGTGGCCGGCCGTTCGGTCGATTTCCTGCCGGTGCGCCGCGGCGGCTCGGGGTCCTTCGCCGCCGGGCTGATGCGTCATCTCTCCGCGGTGCGCGCCGCCGCCCGCGCCGAGGTCGCCTCGGTCTCGGTGCACGATTTCACCTGGGCGCCCTTCGCCCGTCTCGTCGGTCGGCCGATCGTGCTGGTGGTTCACGCCGATCCGCACGCCGGTGCGGTCGCCGGGCGTGTGCCGCTGCCGACGGCGCTGCGCGAATCCTTGGCGCTGCGGGTGGCCGACCGGGTGGTGGCCTGCGACGCCGGTTTCGCCCGGCGCTGTCGCGCCGCCAATCCGGCGATCGCCGCCAAGACCGAGTTGCTGGCGCTTCCCGCGGACGACGAGGCCGCGACCGTCTCGCTCTTCGACGGCGACGCGCAGGTCGCGCGGTTGTGGGAACGCCATCGCCGGCTCTTCGACGCCCATGCGGTGCGGCGCGGCCTGCACGCCGCCGCCTGATCGCTCACGCCCCCGACGCCCCTCGCGTCTCGGCGATCTCGTCCACCAACCGCTCCCATTCGCCGAACCCCTTCTCGAAGGAGTAGGTCTCGGCGCGCGCGAAACGCGGTCCCGGATCGCCGGGGTCGGCGAGCGCGAGGTCGATACCGGCCGCCAACGACGCCGGATCCTCGACCGGGACGAGACGCCCGAAGCGGCCGCCGTCGAGGATCTCCGTCGGCCCGGTGCAGGCGGTCGCCACGATCGGCAGCCCGTGCGCCAACGCTTCGACCACCACCATGCCGAAGGCCTCGGTCCGTGACGGCACGGCGAGAACCCGCGTCTGCCGGTAGAGCGGCCGGATGTCCTCGACCTGTCCGAGGAAGGTGACGCGATCGGCGATGCCGAGATCGCGGGCCTGACGGGTGAGCTTCGCCCGTTCGCCACCGTCGCCGGCGATCACCAGCCGCGCGCCCGGTCGCTTCACCCGGGCGAAGGCGTCGATCAACACGTCGACCCCTTTCTCCGGGCTGAGCCGCCCCGCCGCCAGCACCACGTCGGCGCGCTCGGCGAGATCCGCGGCGGTGGCGGCCGCGTCGCCGAGATCGATGGTGGCGGGATTGTAGATGCGCAGCGTCTTCGCCGGATCGGCGCCCCAGCGCTCGACCAGTTCGCGTTGCAGCCCGTCGGAGACGGTGACGATCCGCGCCGCCCGCCGGTTCATCACCGGCATGCCCCAATAGGCGAACTTGGCGAGCCGGCCGGTCAGGTACTCCTGGAAGCCGTGGTAGGAGACGACGACCGGTGTCCGCGACCTCGCCAGCGCCGACGCCGCCACCAACTTGACGCAGGATCCCGAGATGGCGGCCAGCGCCACGTCCGGACGGAACTCGCGCAGGATGTCGGCGAGCCGCAGCGTGGCGCGCAGATGGCCGGGGCCGAGAATGACGACGCGCGGGTTCGCCGGATCGGCGAATTGCGGCCGCCCGCCGTCGAGATCGATCGCCAGGACGACCTCGTCGCCGCGCGCCGCGAAACGGTCGGCCAGCGTCGCCCAGACACGCTCCGCCCCGCCGCCGCCGAAGGCGCGGGTGGTGAACAGCAGTCTGAGGCGGCGTCGCGTGGTCATGATCGGCCCGCTCACTCACGCTCGACGTTTCCGGCCCGGGCCGGTCGTCCTGAAACCGGTACGTTCGGAAAATGAACAGAAATTCTATGGCGGCCGAGATTGGTCGCCACCTCGGCAGTCTCACACGATTCGCACCGTCCGATCGACCGGCGGATGTCGGGGGGAGACCACCCCCGACGGACGAGGTCTCGCACCGCGCCGCGAGCCCATGGGTGCACCTCGGCGCCCGATCCGTCGACCGGTGCGAGGCCGAACATGGTTAACGATTTGTTGAAGGCTTTGGCTTCATCTGGGACATGGGATTTCCGAAGACCTTGTTCGTTTCTCGTACGGTCTCCTCGTCGATCGGTTCTCCGATCGCAACACGTCGAACTCTCCCGCCACCGCCGCCGAGACGGCCGCGGATGCCGGGCCGAACGGTGGGATCGCATGGCCGGGGTACCCCTCGAGCAACGAACGGTCGCCGCGACGGCGTCCGCCGTCCCGGGTGACGAGGCGACCGCGGTCGATCTCGCCCTGGTCGGCCGCCTGCTCGCCCGGCGCTGGTGGCTCGTCGCCCTGATCACCGCGCTCTTCCTCGGCCTCGCCGGCACCTATGTCGTCCTCGCGCCCAAGACCTGGCGTGCCGCCACCCGTGTCCTGCTCGATCCGCGCGACAAGCAACTCGTCGGCTCCGACGTCAACAAGCCGCAATATTCGATCGAAGCCGGCTGGGTCGAGACCCGGGTCGAACTGGTGAAGTCCTTCGGCAATCTCGCCGCGGTGGTGAAGAAGGAGGGCCTCGCCGGCGATCCGGAGATCATCGGCACGAATGCCGCCGATCTCGGCCCCGATGCGCTCGACGCCCGTGCGGTGCGCAACCTCGCCGAGATGGTGGTGGTCGAGCGGCCGAAGGAGAACAACATCGTCGACGTCACCGTCACGACCAGGTCGGCGGAGAAGTCGGCGCGCCTGTCCCAGGCCGTTGCAGAAGCCTTCGTCGCCGGTCTCGCCCAGGCCAAGGTCGCCCAGATCGAGCAGGCCAACGCGCTCCTGTCGCGTCAGGTCGAGACCATGCGTCAGAAGATGATGGAGGCCGAGGCCAAGGTCGAGGAATACAAGCGCGCCAACGGCATCGCCGTCACCCGCGGCAACCTCGTCGACGAGGAGACGCTGCGCCAGCTCAACGAAGGCCTCGTCGCCGCCCGCCAGAAGGCCCAGGACGCCAAGGAGCGTTGGGACAAGCTGAAGCAGGTCCTCAAGTCCGGCGAGATCCAGTTCCCCGCCGGTCTCGACGGCGTCGGCTCCACCGTTCTGTCGCGGCTGAAGATCGAGGCGGCGCTCGCCGCCAAGCGCCGTACCGAGGTCGAGCAGGATTACGGCCCGCTCCATCCCAAGGCGCGCGCCGCCGCCGCCGAGATGGACCGCGACAAGGCGCTGATCCTCGATCAGGTGAAGTCGCTCACCGCCACCGCCGAGATGGACTACCAACTCGCCCGCGCCGCGGAGGACAACGTCCGCAAGAATCTCGATCGCGCCCAAGCGCGTCTCGCCGACAAGGGCGAAGCGACCGTCGCCCTGCAGGAACTGGAGAACGAGGCGCTGGCCCGCCGCGAACTCTACAAGTCCTTCGTCTCCCGCATGGAGGAGACGCATCTGCAGAAGTCGACCCAGATCTCCGACGCGACCATCGTCTCGCCGGCCCAGGTGCCGTTGAAGCCGTACGCGCCGCGCGTCGCGATCATCCTCGGTCTGGCGCTGCTCGCCGGTCTCGGCACCGGCCTCTCGGCGGCGCTCTTCCGCGGCCGCCGCGACGTCGCCGCCCTGCTCGCCGAGCGTCGCCGCGACCGCGCTCCGGTCGAGCCGGTCGCCCGCCCGGTCGCCGCGGCGGCGCCGGAGGATGTCTACGACGCCGCCCCCGCCGCCTTCGCGGACGACCCGGTCGCCGCACCCGCCGCCCCGCTGCCGGCGTCCGACCTCGACATCGAGCCCCACGCCGACCCGGCCGAAGCCGCGCCGGTGGCCGCCGCCGAACCGGAGCCGCGCCCCGTCCGCGCGTCGGTCGATCCGGTTCGGGTCGATCTCGCCCTCACGCCCGAGCGCATCGCTCGCCTCGGCGGCCTCGTCGAAGGCGGCGGCGCGGTGATCGACGCCTTCGTCGTCGCCACCGACGGCCGCACCGACGTCGCCGGCCTCGCCGGCCTGCGCCGTCTCGCCGCCGAACTCGGCGACGGTCTGCCGCGCGTCCGCGTCCTCTTCTCCAATTCGGTGCCGACGCCGATCGTCGCCGCCCTCGCCCATGGCTTCGCCCGCGCCGAAGCGGTGCGCGGCGCCTCGATGATGGTGATCGATCTCGCCGCCGATCCCGCACCCTTCGACGAGGCCTTCGACCGCGCCGCGCCGATCGCCCGTTCGCGCCGCCGCCGGGTCGAGAGCGGCTTCGACGTCCGCATCGACGAACACGGCGTCGCCTTCGCCCGACCCTCCGACGATCTCGCCGGTGCCGGACCGTCGCGCCGCGCCGGGCGTCTCGCCGATTTCGTCGCCGCGGCGATGCGCGATCACGACGGGCTGGTGCTGCATCTCGGCGGCTCGCCGTCGGCCGCCGTGCTCTTCGACGCGGCGGAGGTCGCCGATCACGTCACCCTGGTGGTCGTCGACAAGGATTTCGGCGGTCGCCGGGTCGCCGGTGAGATCGACGTCATGCGCGGCCTCCTGCCTCACTTCAACGGCATC
>CALMYM010000359.1 GCA_937873675.1 uncultured Alphaproteobacteria bacterium
CCAGCGCGGCAACGGCGACATACGAGAGCCAGTGGCTCGGCGCGCTCGACGAGCGCCAGGAACGGCCGGAAGGCGTCGAGGAAGTTGGCGTAGTCGGCGGTGAGGGCGGCGAGGTCCCAGGCGCGGGCGACGAGATCGCGCAGCGCCTCGGGCCGCGCCCAGTCCTCGCCGGTCGTCCGCATCACCACGGCGCCGTCGTCGGCGACCGCGTCGGCGAGCGCCTGACGCAGCGCCGTCTCGTCCGGCTCGGGGTGGATCATGACGCCGGGCAGCAACAGGCCGAAGCCCTGCCAGGCGAGATCCTTGCGCAGCGCTTCGCGCGCCTCGCCCTCGACGAGACCGGTGAAGACGACGGTCCAACGGCCGCCCCAGGGCGCGGCGCGGCCGGCGTAGATGATGCGGTCGGCGGCCTCGAAGCGGCGGCGACCGCTTTCGGTCAGGCCGTAGGCGGAGCGGCGGCCGACCTGGGTGGAGCCGAGCCAACCCTCCTTGGAGAGGCGGAAGACCGAGGTGCGCACCACCCGGTCGTTGAGGCCGAAGGGCTCGACCAGATCGACCAGACTGCCGAGCCAGATCACACCGCCGTGCGGCGCCACCGCGTCGCCGTAGAGCGACACGATCAGCGACTTGGCGTCGGGGCGCAGACGCTCCGTGAGGGCGTCGATCGCCGGATCGAGGCGGTCGGGAGCGGGCATGGACGGCTCTGTCGAGGTCTCCGGGGGGTGGTGGGGGAGGGCGCACCGGGCGCCGACCGATCCATCGGTAACAGAAGCGCCGGGAGGCGTCACCCGCCCGCACTTGTTCGCCATCGTAATTCTGTTCGTATCACGAACTTTCCGACGTGATACAGAATTCGTCGATTGATGCGGCGAAACGTATCACGTATGACTTTCTCGACGAGCCGTTCAATCGGTTCGAACGGCGGAACGCCGAGGAAACGCCGCGGACCCGACCCAAGTCGGGACGCCACGCTCAAGCGACGAAATCGTCTCAAGTTCGGAGGACTCCGATGTCCGGTCCCACCAAGCTCGCCCTCACGCAGGATCTGCCGCCGCCGACCGAGCAGCCCAACGTCTATCCGCTCAGCTGGCCCAACAAGACCGCCAAGCTCGAAGAGGTCTGGGACGCTTCGGTGCGCGAGCAGTGGGACCCCAAGGCGCTGCCCTGGGACACGTTCGCCGTCGAGAGCTCCCCCGGGGAAGAGCGCGAGCCGATCGCCTACTGGTGGACGACCCTCTCGGTGTTCGACGCCTCCGCCCCGCCGGTCTTCGCCGAGGCGCTGATCAAGACCTACGAGGTCCACGAGGAGGACGCGGTGCGCCGCTGCTTCTTCTCGGTCACCCGTGACGAGCAGAACCACGAGCAGATGTGCGGCCTCGCCATCACCAAGCTGCTCGGCTCGCCGTCGCCGCTCGAGCACGAGCCGAAGACCGAGCTCGGCCGCAGGGCCAAGCGCAACGCCCAGTGGCTCTACTACAACGGCGGCCGCTACTGGAACGGCTACAAGAAGGCGGTGCCGAAGTACTCGCTCGCCGTTCTGTTCTCGTCGTTCCTGATGGGCGAGATCGCGGCGGCGACCATCTTCCACCAGATGGCGGCGGGCTGCACCGAGCCGGTGTTCAAGGAGGCCTTCCGCAACATCGGCCGCGACGAGGGTCGCCACATGGCGATCTGCATGGCGGTGATGGAGCGCGACTATCCGAAGCTCGCCAAGGAAGACGCCGCGATCATCACCAAGCAGATCCGCGCCGGCTACCTCTTCCTCTCCGCCGTGCTGTTCGAGCCGCCGGAGGAGTTCTGGGACATCCCGGCCGACTTCATCGAAGTGCAGAGGAAGTGCGAGGCGGTGGCGCGCGGCGCCGGCTTCCACATCCCCGACTACGAGTCGAAGAAGGAGAACTGGAAGAAGGCGATGCTCAACCTCAAGGGCGTGCTCGACAAGTACGACATTCCCTTCCCGGCGATCCCGGAGGTGGGCATCTCGGGCCAGGAGATCCTCCAGGTCGACATGGACGAGATCATCCCGGTGTTCTGAGGACGCGGGGGGATCGAGCCGGGACGCCGAGCCCCCCTCCCTGTCCCTCCCCCTCGAGGGGGGAGGGGACGATGGGGAGATGTTTCGGCCGATCGACACGCCGTGCCGTGCGGTCGTTCTCGGAGCCGCGGTTCGAAGGTCCTCGCCGCTCGCGTCCCCTCCCCCCTGGAGGGGGAGGGACAGGGAGAGGGGGCTCGGCCTTTCCGGAACACTCGGCGCCGCCGAGATCCGTAGCCACTCTCGCTGCACGGTGACAGAATGATCCCCGCGATCGGGCGCGGGGCCGATGGGCGGGCGAGGGCCGGCCGGTCGGGATCAGGGCAATCGAGGAAACACCCATGAGCCGGATCCGCCTCTATCCGTCGGCCAAGGAAGTCGACTGCGCCGACGGCGACACCGTCCTCGCCGCGCTCGAGAAGGCGGGCTACGCGCTGCCCAACAACTGCCGGGCCGGCGCCTGCGGCGAATGCAAGATCATGGTGCGCTCGGGCCAGTTCGATCAGGGCATGGTGCTCGACATGGCGCTGTCGCCGGAGGACCGGCGTCAGGGCTACGGGTTGATGTGCATGGCCAAGCCGATCTCCGAGGTGTTGGAGATCGAGTGGGGCACCGACGACGCCAAGCCCAAGCTCTTCCCGCCGCGCGAGAACATCTACTACGTGGTGACCGACAAGGTGATGCGGACGCCGCGCATCGCCGAGATCTCGATGCGGCCGATCGGGGCGCCGGTGCGCTACTGGCCGGGGCAGAACATGATGATCGGCGATCCGAGCTTCGGCATCCCGGCGCGCTGCTACTCGATCGCCAATGCCCCGCGCGTCGACGGCGAACTGACCTTCCACGTCACCCGCGCCGAGGGTGGCGTCACCTCCGCCTGGCTGCACGACAAGGTCGCGATCGGCGATCAGGTGAAGCTCTCCGGCCCCTACGGCACCTTCATCGGTGACCCCTCGGTCGACACGCCGGTGCTGTGTCTGGCCGCCGGCTCGGGGCTGGCGCCGATCCTGGCGCTGACGGAAGCCGCGCTGAGGCGCAACTATCGTCCGCCGGTGACGCTGATGTTCTCGGCGCGCACCGCGGAGGACGTCTACTGCAAGGGGTTGATGGCGTGGTGGCGGGCGCGCAATCGGCGCTTCCGCTTCCTGCCCACCCTGACGCGCGAGACGGCGGAGGGGCATCTCTCGGGCCGTATCCCCGACATCTTGGCCGAGCACTTCCCCGATCTGTCGCAGCATTCGGTGTTCATCGCCGGCACGCCGGAGTTCGTCGAAGCCTGTCGGGCGGCGGTCGAACAACTCGGAGCGCGGCCGGAGCTGATCCACGCCGAGGGCTACTTCTCGCATCAGGCGCCGGAAGAGGTGCCGAAGGATCGGCTGATGGCCCGTTGAGGCGGCGATCGCGCGGTCGGTCGCGCAGGCGCCTCGGGCGGGGCATGTCGCCGTGCTGCATTCGGCGGGTCGGTCGACGTCGGTCGCCCCCTCGGCCCGAAAACGTCACATCGCGAGATTCGCTCGACATGTGAAAAGCGGTGGGGCGGGAGTGATCCCGCCCCACCGCTTCGTGCTCGATTCATCCTCGAAGACGTCGAGCGCCTCGTTCGTCATGCCGGGATGGCACGAAGCTTCGGCTCGTCATTCCTCGCCGTGCTCGTCGCCACCGCCGTCGTGGCCACCGCCACCGCCGCCGCCGTGGCCACCGCCACCGCCGCCGCCGTGGCCACCGCCACCGCCGCCGCCGTGGCCACCGCCACCGCCGCCGTGGCCACCGCCATCAGCGGCCGCAGCCGCAGCACCGACTTCGGAGCCGTGATCGTTCGCCATCGCGAACGGGTCGTAGATCCTCATCTTCGTCGGCGCGCAGACCGCGCCGGCCGGGCAGTTCTCGGGGGAACCATAGACGAGGACTCGACTCTGGGCATACGCCGCCCCACTCATCGCCATCATCGTAGCGACCAGGACAGCAAGAGAAGCCCCGTGGAGGGTTCTGAACATAGCATCCTCCTTCGGTCTCCGCTTTTCGGTCGTGTACATCATGTGCTCGACCCTGGGAGATGTTATGAATATGGACCCCTATCGGTATGTTTTCAATTGTTGCTAATATGTATATTTCTGTTGGGAATGGAAATCAGTACTGTTATTTTTCAAGCGGATCGACCGTGTACTTTTTGATATCTCAGACAGTGAAATGGACGACTTCTCATTTTTTTGACTCCGGGGGTGAGCCATCTTCCTCGATGGACTCGGAACGGCGCGAGGGAATCGGAGAGCCTTCGTGCCGATCGGCGAGCCGGTGGCGTCGGGTCTCGCGAAGGCCCGGCGTGGCGGCTCTGCGGCACGAGGGCGGTCCGCCGAACGGAAGTTCCCGGGTGCGGGCGCGCGCCGTCCGATCGACTTGACCGTGGGGGTGGCGGGCGCGATGTTCGGATCCGCTCATATCCGAGGAACCGTCCCACAACCGGAAAGAGAGGCGAAATGTCCGACCGGATCCGATACGTTCTCGACGAAGAGATGATGCCGAAGAGCTGGTACAACATCGCCGCGGATCTGCCGACGCCGCCTGCGCCGGCGCTGCATCCGGGGACGAAACAGCCGGTCGGCCCGGCCGATTTCGAGCCGCTCTTTCCGATGGAGCTGATCCTCCAGGAAGTGGCGACCGAGCGCTACATCGACATTCCCGAGCCGGTGCGCGACGTGCTGCGCATGTGGCGGCCGTCGCCGCTGATCCGGGCGCGGCGGCTCGAGAAGATGCTCGACACCCCGGCCAAGATCTACTTCAAGTACGAAGGCGTCTCGCCGGCGGGCTCGCACAAGCCCAACACCGCGGTGCCGCAGGCCTGGTACAACCGGCAAGCCGGCATCAAGAAGCTGTCGACCGAGACCGGCGCCGGTCAGTGGGGCTCGTCGCTGGCGTTCGCCGGCTCGCTCTTCGGCATCGACGTCACCGTCTTCCAGGTGCGCGTCTCCTTCGATCAGAAGCCCTATCGCCGGGCGCTGATGGAGACCTACGGGGCGCGCTGCATCGCCTCGCCGTCGAACGAGACCGACTCGGGCCGTGCGGTGCTCGCCGCCCATCCCGACAGCCCCGGCTCGCTCGGTATCGCCATTTCCGAAGCGGTCGAGATCGCGGCCAAGAATCCGGACGTGAAATACGCGCTCGGCTCGGTGCTCAATCACGTGCTGCTGCACCAGACGATCATCGGCGAAGAGGCGATGATGCAGTTCGAGATGGCCGGCGACGATCCGGACGTGGTCATCGGCTGCGCCGGTGGCGGTTCGAATTTCGCCGGCATCGCCTTCCCGTTCCTGGGTCAGCAACTGCGCGGCGGGCGCAAGCGGCGGATCATCGCGGTCGAGCCGGCCGCCTGCCCGACGCTGACCCGCGGCAAGTTCGCCTACGACTTCGGCGACACCTCGCATCTGACGCCGCTGGTCAAGATGCATACGCTCGGCTCGACCTTCATCCCGCCGGGCTTCCACGCCGGTGGCCTGCGCTATCACGGCATGAGCCCGCTGGTCAGCCATGTCTACGACCTCGGCCTGATCGAGGCGCGGGCCTACAAGCAGATCACCTGCTTCGAGGCCGGTGTGCAGTTCGCCCGCGCCGAGGGCATCGTGCCGGCGCCGGAATCGACCCATGCGGTGCGTTGCGCCATCGACGAGGCGCTGCGCTGCAAGGCCGAGGGCAAGGCGGAGACGATCCTCTTCAACCTGTCCGGCCACGGCCATTTCGACATGGGCGCCTACATCGGCTACTTCGACGGCAAGCTCGTCGATCAGGACTACGACGAAGGCGAACTGGCGGCGGCGCTCGCCGACCTGCCGCCGGTCGCGGCGGAGTGAACCACCCCTCGGCGACGCGCTCGCGCCGTCGGACTCGATCCACGACGGCCCCGCTCCAAGGCGGGGCCGTTCGTCTTCGGCGATGTCGGATCGACGGTGCGCCGCCGGTCGCGCGACGAGACCGCCGCCGACGGCTGATCGTCTCTCGCCGGCCCCGTGAATGTGCCCGGTCCCGCTGTTCGGCTCTTGCGCCGGTCGGCGCGGCGGCGGACCATGGCGGCGACGGGTGGGGGCTCGGATGGTTCGTGGGGAACGACTGCGATGCGGCGGTCGCTCCGATGTCGCGCCGATTCGACGAGAGGCGCGGCCTCTCCTTTTCCCGACACGTCGGATGGCAACGGCTTCGGGCAGTCGGGGACCAATCGATGACCCACATATCTCGGACCGAAACCCACCGGCGCAGGGCGGTCTTCGCCGGCGTCCTTCTCGCGGCGACGGCGATCGGTGGATCGCTCGCGCCGGTATCGGCCGCCGACCTCGTCTTCGACGGCTTCACCATCGACGAGGGTGGCAAGGGCACGGTGAAGCTCGGGCGCGTCGAGGTGACCGGGTCGAGCCTCGAGCGCGACGAGTTCGTCAAGCTCTTGGCGAAGGACACGCCGCCCGAGGAGCGCAAGGCGCTGGCGGCGCGGTTCGAAGCGGCGAAGCTCTCCGTCCCCTCCATCTCGATGACCGACAAGGACGGCGGCATGAGCGTCGAGGGGCTCCTGGTCACCGGGATCTCGAAGGGCAAGATCGCCCGCGGGACGATCGCCGGGATGAAGGGCGATTTCCCGGCCGACGGTGGGCGGGTGTCGGTCTCGACCGGTCCGCTGACCGTCGAGGGCGCCGACTTCGGCCGGGCCTTCGGCGGGGCGGGGGGCGGGTTTCCCCAAGTCCCGCTCCTTTCGGAGAAGATCTCCCTCCCCCGACCCGACAAGGCCCCGGCGGCCACCCCGCCCCGCGGGAATCTCTTCACTCTGGAGATCGCGGCGATCACCGCCGACGCCACCATCGCCGCCGGAGTGCCGACGAAATCGCATCTGTCGGTGGAGGGGCTGACCTTCCGCCCGCCGACGGCATCGGTGGCGGCGAAGCAGCTCGCCCAGGCCGGCGTCTCGCACCTCGAATTCCGCTTCGACTACGGCGCCACCTACGATCCCGCCGCCAAGGTCTTCTCCGTCGATGCGTTGGAGCTGACCGGCGCCGATCTCGGCACGCTGTCGCTGCGCGGCAAGATCGGCAACATCGGACCGGAGGTCTTCGGTCGGTCGGATCCGGCCGGGGTCGCGGCGTCGCTGATGCAGGGCACCGTCATGGGTGTCGATCTCGCCTATGTCGACAAGGGGTTGGCGGACAAGGTCGTCGCTCCGGCGGCGGCGGCGCAGCAGAAGTCGCCGGCCGCGGTCAAGGCGGAGATGGCGGCGGTGGCGCGGCAGATGGTGCCGATCTTCCTCGGGGGCGCGCCCAATGCCGATGCCGCGGCCGATGCGGTGGCGCGGTTCGTCGCCGAGCCGCAGTCGATCATCGTCAAGCTCGAGCCGAAGGCGGGGGCGATCGGCTTCCTCGAACTGATGTCGATCGACGATCCGATGGCGCTGGTCGCCAAGGTCGACATCGACGTGAAGAGCGATTCACCGGCGGCCGCCACCCCGGCACCCGCGCCCGCGGCTCCCTCCGCCG
>CALMYM010000360.1 GCA_937873675.1 uncultured Alphaproteobacteria bacterium
CCACCGGCGCCAGGCCGCTGGACGAGGTGCGCCACAGCGCCCCGCCGCCGACATTGCCGAAGCACTCGGTGCGCGAGGCAAGGCCAAGGCAGCGGGCGCTGCGATAGTAGGGCGTCGGATCCTTGACGTAGCCGGCGAGCGTGACCCGGTCGGCAAGGCCGAGCCGGTCGATCTCGGCCGCGAGGACGTCGCGCTCCGGCCCGTCGCCGACAAGCAACAGGCGGGCACCCGGCGTCCTCACCGCCGCGGAGGCGCCAACGCGGGTGACGAAATCCTTCTCCGCCGAGAACCGGCCGATACCGAGAACGACCGGCGGCCGGGCGGCGATTTCCCCGGCGCTCGCCGGATGCGGCGCCGTCTCGACCGGATTGTGGATGCGGGCGATCCGGGCGCGCGGCACGCCCCACTCGGCGACGAGGGCGTCGGCAAGGGCATCGGAAACCGCGACGACCCGCGCCGAAAGCCGCGCGATCAGCGGTGCCAGGCGATAGGTGAGGTTGCCGAGAAGGCCGGTCTTCCAGTCCTCGAAGCCGTGATAGGTCGGCACCAGCCGGGTGCCGCAGAAGGGGGCGAGGAGGCGGGCGAGCACGAGCTTCAGGTTGGAGCCGCCGGCCGCCGCGAACGCGACCTGCGGGCGCTCTCGGGAAAGCAGGCGGGCAAGCGAGAGGACGTTGCCGGCATGGCCGCCGGAAAGCACGACGAGGCGCACTGCCGGGTCGAGGTCCGGCCCGACGCGATGCGGCTGCCGGCGGGCGCCGGATATGATGTGCTCCTCTCACCCTTCGTCACCGGGCGCGGTTGGTCGATGTCGGTGCTGTGGTTCCTGGTGTCGCTGGCGATCGTCCGCGTCCTGGTGCACGCGCTGCTCTCGCGCCGCTCGATCCTCGTCACGGTGTCGGCGGTGGCGGCGATGGGCGCGGGTCTCGTGGCGCTCGTCGGGCCGAAGGGGGAGACGTTCTACCAGGTCGCGACCTGGGTTCCCGGTTCGGCGTTCTTCGCCCTCGGAGTCTTTCTCGCACGCCATCCGCGCCGTCTGCCGGGACCGGCGCTCGGCGCGGTGGCGCTGGCGACGGCCGTCGCGCTGGCGGGGCTCGATCGCGGCTGCCTCTGGTCGCTGGCGGACGTCTGTCCGGCGCCGGGTCTCGCCGGCCACGCCGCCGTGCGCATGGTGTTCGGCGACTACGGCAACCTGCCGCTCTTCGCGGTGACGGCGCTTTTCGGCGCGGTCGGGGCGTGGTCGCTCGCCGCCCGCTTCGGCGGGGCCCGTCTCGCCGCGATGGGCCGCGCCAGCTTGACGCTCTACCTGCTCAACGGCGCGATTCTCGTCTTCCTCGGTCCGGTCGGCGCCGCGGTGGCGACGACCGGGATTGCCGGTGTCGCGTTCCATCTGGTGTGGGTCGGCGGCGCCGTACCGATCCACGTGGCGCTCGCGCCGATCGTCGGCCGGGCGGTCGGCCGGCTCTCGGACGTCGCCGATCGGATCGCCGTCGCCGTTCTCGCCGGGCGACGGGCGCCGGCCGAGTGATGCCGGCGGGCACTGAATGTGACCGATGGTATTCCCCACGCGAATTTCTCATGCCTCCGATGCAGATGAGAAATTCGCGTTTCTTCAGAGGCCGGGTGCGTCTGCACCTCCGGCCTCTGGTGTGAGCGCCACCCTCAGAGCCAGCGGCGCTGCAGCAGACGGACCGGAGTCTTGGACGGAGCCGGCGCCGCCGCGGTCGGGGCCGTGTCCATCGACGCGCAACCGGTGGCCGGCGCCGTCAGACGGCGCCGCTGCGGACGTTGACGCTCGTCGGCGCCGCCGTCGTTCTCCTGGATCTGTTGGACGAGGGAGCGGAAACCGTTCTGGTTCGATTCTCTGGACATGTTGGGGAGCTCATCGAGTGGGCGACTGCCGGACGGCTTACCCTACCCAATCGATTACGGCTACGCCTATGTGCTGTTCAATTAGGCTCGAACTGGGTGTATAAGAGGAAATAGCACGTGTAGATGGCGGCTCCTGCGCCGGAAACTGCGGGCGCTGAAACGAAGACAGAAATAGTAGTTGGGGCTAAATATGTCGAAAAATGACATCGCTGATCTGCGAAACGTTATTCGAGATATGTATTCAACGGCTATTTCAGGTGAATCTATCTCAAATGACGAAATAATAGCTAGGTTGAAGGTGGAGTCACGCGAACTGGTCGATAGATGTGCGGGTGATCTAATTAAAAAGGCGATAATTAAGACAATTAATGAGGTATCTGGTCGTTCGAATCGAGGAACAGGCCAAATACAATTGGCTCTTCCGGGGTTTGAAGGTCATGTGCCTGAATTGATACCCATTGGAGGTCGCCGCAATGGAGTAAAAAAGAATCTACTAAAAGCAACCCTAGCGGAGGCGCGGCATTACGCAGAAATGTCAAATCGCAGGGAGAATCACCGCGAGACGCCTAATCAATCTGTGAGGCGACTTATTCAACAGATTCCCGCAGATCAATTCCCGGAAAGCATGACGATCGCAGAAATACTGGAAAAAATTAATTCCGACGGACAGCTAATTTAAAAAGCCGCCCGGTTGGGCGGCTTTTAGTGGAAATCCGTCGACCGTGAGGCTGGCCTCACTTGATCTTGGCTTCCTTGAACTCGACGTGCTTGCGCGCGATCGGGTCGTACTTCTTGGCCGCGAACTTCTCCGTCATGGTGCGGGAGTTCTTCTTGGTCACATAGAAGTAGCCGGTGTCGGCGGTCGACACGAGCTTGATCTTGATGGTGGTCGCCTTCGCCATGGCGCGGTCCTTCCGGAATTCGTCTGCTCACAACGCGACGGCCCGCGTGAGGTCCACACGGGCCGCGCTTCGATCTCGAAGTCGGGCGCAAATTGACCGAAGAGCCCGGCGATGTCAAGGACGCCGCCGGGCTCTTCGTCACTGCTTTCACCAGCCGTGGCGGCGGAATTCGACCGGGGTCACCTTGCCGTCGCCGTTGCGGTCCATACGGCCGAACATGACGTCGCCGTGGTAGGCGACGAACTCTTCCTTGCTCTCCTTGCCGTCACGATTCGTGTCCATCGGGGCGAAGCGGGCGAGCTTGCGCGACTGCATCATCGCCTGACGCTCGGGGTTGTTGCCGCGTTGCGGCCCCATGCGGACGGCCTGGTACTCTTCCTTGGTGATGGTGCCGTCGTCGTTGACGTCCATGGCGCCGAAGACGCCGGTCGCCTGGGCCCTCAACTCGTCACGGGTGACGACGCCGTCGCCGTTCTCGTCGATCTGGGCGAAACGGGCGCGCCACGGCGCATCCGCCCGACCCATGCCGCGGCCCTGACCGCCGCCCATGCCCCAACCGGGGCCACCGCCCCAGCCCTGGGCCAGCGTCGGGCCGGCCGCGACCGCGAAAGCGGCCATGACGACGAACGCGGTGGTGAGAAGCTTGGATCTGCCGGTCATGACGACCTCCTCGTGGTTCGATCCGGCGCACGCTCGCCCTCGCGGAGAGGCTCTCGCCCCTTCCGCCGCTCGAGCGGCTCTCGACGGATCTACGATGGTTTCACGCGATCGGGGCGGGCACTGCGGAGCGCTTCGTCCGCGTCGCCCATCCCTTTCGGAACATGAGAATTCTACGATGTGGTCGACGAATCCGACAGTTAACTCGCCGTAATAAGTATTTCGTCAGAGCCGCGATCGCCGGCCCACGGCGACGAGCACGACGACGTGGAGGGCGAAGAAGGCGGCCATCACCAGGGGCGCGCCGAGGCGAGGGGCGGCATCGAGACCGACGCCGATGGCGGCCGGGCCGACCAGCATGCCGAGCCCGTACATGGCGACGAAGGCGGCGTTGGCGCCGGCGAGATCGGAGCCGTGGAAGCGGTCGGCGAGCGCCGACAGCCCGACGGTGTAGAGCCCGGCGACGATGCCGCCCCACACGAACAGCACCGCCAGCGTCGCCGGCAGACTGGCGGCGGTGAAGGGCAGGGCGGCGGCGCCGACGACGCCGACGAGCGAGACGGCGGCGAGGAGGCGGATCTTGTCGACCCGGTCGGCGAGGAGGCCGATCGGGATCTGCAGGAGGACGTTGCCGAGGCCGACGGCGGTGAGGAGCCACGCGGCGCGGGTCTCGTCGAGGCCGGCGGAGAGCCCCCACAGCGGCAGGAACGACAGGCCGCCCGATTCGACCGCACCGAAGGCGAGGACGCCGAGGGTGGCGACCGGCGCGGCGACGACGTAGCCGACGGGCGAGTGGCCGGGGGCGTGGTCGAGGACCGGGCAGGTGCGGCGGGCGGGGATCGACGGAACCACCGCCACCGCGGGCACCCCGGGGCCGCCGGCCGAAGGCGGGGCGCCCCCCGAACCGCGGGACCAAAGCAGCATCGGGCCGAGGGCGAGGCCGATCGAGAACACCGTGGCGTAGATGCCGACCATCAGGCCGCGCTTCTCCGGCGGGCTCACCATGACCAGCCAGAACTCCGAGACGACGAAGGCGACGGTGGTGGCGCCGTGGAAGACGGCGCGCAGGACGAACCACGCGGCGAGATCGTCGACGACATGGAAGGCGTAGAAGGTCGCGGCGATCACGACGAGCGAGCCGATCAACGTGCGTGCCGTCCCGAAGGCGCGGGCCAGCGGCGTGACGAAGAACGGCACGATCAGCGAGGCGAGGCCGGCGACCGCGGTGTTGAGGCCGATCCAGGTGCCGGAGACGCCGCGGCTCTCCAGCACCAGCGCGAGCAACGGCAGACCGAGCGCCAGCCCGGTGGCGATCGTCGCGGCAGTGGTGAGGATGGCGCCGAACGCGAGAACGCGGGCGTCGGAGGGCGGCATGATCGTCTCGTGCATGAACGACGGCGGGCGAACTCTACCCGGCATCCGCGCCGCCGACAGCCGTCGTGACGCGTAGGTGCCCCGCGAGCGGGAGGGTCGACTCGCACTCGGATGTCACTGCCGCGTCGCGATCACCGTGGCGGCGCCACCCATCGCCAGCGCCGAGGTGCGGTTGGCGAAGCGCAGGGCGCGCGGCGAGCGGAAGAGGCCGCGCACCCGGGCGGCGAGCGCGATCCAGCCGAGATCGGTCACCGCCATCACCGTCACCTGGACGGCGGTGAGCAGCGCCCAGCCGGCGACGTCGATCGTCTTCACGTCGATGAGCGACGGCAGCAGCGCCACGTAGAAGACCATGACCTTCGGATTGCCGAGCGTCAGCGCCATGCCCGAGGCGAAGCGGGCGAGGGCGGAGCCCTGTGGCGCGGTCGCGGCGGCGGTGTCCGGATCGACCGGCGCGTGCCACATGCGCCAGGCGAGGAGCGCCAGATAGGCGAGGCCGGCCCATTTCACCGCGACGAAGACGAGGTGCAGCCGCTCGGCGACGACCGACAGGCCGGCGACCGCCGCGGCGAGCCACATCGCCTCGCCGATCCACATGGCGGCGACGAAGGGGACGACCGTCGCCGCCCCACGGGTCAGCACTTGGCTGACCAGCACGGCGATCGAGGGTCCCGGCGAGCCGGCGTTGAGAAACAGCGCACCGGCGAAGACGAGGAGCGCGGCCGTCTCCATGGCGTCAGGCCGGCTCGATCAGGGTGCGCAGGAAGGCGTCGTTGCGCCAGCGGTAGAACGGCACCGGGCCTTCCGCGGCGAGCTTGGGATCGCCGGCGAGGCGATTCTCCAGTTCGTCGAGCACGGCGCGGGTGATGGGCGGAAGCTCGGGGCGGGCGCGGGCCTCGTCGAAGCTGACCCAGGCGACGTCCTCGAGCTCGCCCGAGGGGCCGACGCCGCTCTCCAGCTGTCCGGCCACCGCATCCGCCGTGATCGCCAGGAAGCGGGTGTCGAAC
>CALMYM010000361.1 GCA_937873675.1 uncultured Alphaproteobacteria bacterium
CGGACGATGCTCGCCGAGGTCTGGGCGGAGACGCTGGATCGGCTCGGCATGGGATGCGCGCTGGTCGACCGCCACGGCCGCATTCTCCAGGCGACGCAGAGCTATAGCGCGACCCTCGCCGGCCTCGTCGCCCGCGCCGAGACCGCATATCCGACGCCGACCATCGAGGCGGCGACGCGGCGGCTCCTGGCCGAGAGCGTGGGTGTCGCGCGAGGGGCGGCGCGACAGGAAACGCTGCTCGCCCTCGATGGCCGACCGATCGGCGTGTTCGTCCGCCCGTCCGCGCTCGATCGCTTCGGCCCCCGTCGCGACGATCCCGTCGGTGTCGTGGGGCTGCGCAGCACCGATCCGGAGGCGGACCGTCTCGCCGCGATGATGCGCGCCTTCGGCCTGACCCCTCGGGAGGCGCAGACCGCGCTCGGCGTGATGCGGGGTGAGACGCCGCTCGCGATCGCCCGCCGCCTGGCGCTGTCGATCCACACCGTTCGCAGCCATCTGGCCCGGGCCTACGCCAAGACCGGCACCGCCGGCCGGGCGGAGATGGCGGTGAAACTGAATTGCTCGCCGGTCGCCTGGACGACGGCGGCGACATTCCACGGGGACGCGGACCATTCCGCGGCTCGACGGACCTGATCGGCGTCGCGGCCGAGACGAAAAGGTCGGCTCGGGCGGCGCGGAACGAATGGAGGGAAGACGCATGGTGTTCAGATCGATCGGCATCCTCGCCGCCGCCGCTGCCGCTCTGACGGGTTGGGCGTCGCAGACCCCGGCGAGTGCCGGCGAACCCGGCCGCATCCCGCCGGGCATCTATGCCATGTACCGCGGCTCGAATGCGGAGGCCGAGGAGATCAGGTCGACCGTTTCGAAGCAGTGCTGGTCGCTCCCGCTGGTCGCCTACGAAGACGGCCTGTGGATCGGCCGCCGACTGCAGTCGCTCGCCGACATCGAGAAGACCGGCGACTACTATCGCACGCTGGGCACCTCGACCGTCGTCTCGCAGAAGGGGGCGACCATCGAAGTCCGCGCCGAGAACGGTGCGCCGGGGTCCGGCGGCCATGTCGAGAATCGTACCTACGAGGTCCGCCCGGCGAAGCGCGGCTCGTTCCTGCTGGTCTCCCTCGACGGCAAGGACGATCGTGTGCTGGCGTCCTGCATGATGCCGCGGTTCGACATTCCCGGCGCCGACGGTCGCAACTACTTCGAAGAACTGACCAAGCGTCCCGACGGCCACCCGGCCGGCATCCCCACCCCGTGGCGCGGCTGAGGAGAGCGACATGTCGGATCAATTCGTCCAGGTGACGAACGAATCCTGGGGCCGGCGGTTGTCGAAGGCGCTGTCCGGCGTCGTCGGCGGCTTCCTCGTGGTCGTGGTCTCGATCGGGGTGCTGGCCTGGAACGAGAACCGGGCGGTGACGACCGCCCGCGCCCTCACCGAGGGCGCCGGCGCGGTGATCACCCTCGATCCTTCCGGCCGGGCGCCGGGCGGCGCGGTGACCGCCGGCCGCCTCGTCCACGCGAACGGGCGGATCGTCGGACCGGTGCCCGCCGATCCCGACTTCGCCACGCCGGCCGTCCCGGCGAATACGACGCGACTGACCCGGGTCGTCGAGATGTACCAGTGGAAGGAGGAGAAGAAGAGCAAGACCGAGAACAAGCTCGGTGGCGGCACCGAGACGGTGACGACCTACTCCTATTCGCGCGGCTGGTCGAAGAACGCCATCGACTCGGGCAATTTCGCCCAACCGAGCGGACACCGGAACCCGCCCGCGCCGGTCGAAGGCAAGACCTTCACCCAGAAGCGCACCCTCGCGGCGGGCGAGCGCAGCTGGGGTGTCGCCGGCCCGGAGATCGGCTCGATCGGCGAGAGCCGCAAGCTCCCCGTCGATCAGGCGAAGGCGCAGGCGATCGCTGCGGCGATCGGCACCTCGGTGCCCGTCCACGTCACGCAGGGCGCGGCCTATCTCGGGACCGATCCGGCGCGTCCCGAGATCGGCGACCTGCGCATCTCCTGGGAAGCGGCGACGGCCGATCGCGCCTCGATCGTCGCGGCCGACGGCGGCGCAGATCTCGCGCCGTGGACCTCGTCGAACGGCCAGCCGATCTTCCTCGTCCGCGAGGGTGACGTGCCGGCCGCGGCGATGTTCGAGGAGGCCCGGCAGGCGAACGCGACGATGACCTGGATCTTCCGCGCCGGCGGCGTCTTCGCCATGCTGGTCGGCTTCAACGTCATGTTCGCGCTCGTCGGCGTGATCGGCGACGTGATCCCCTTCGTCGGCTCGATCGCCCGCTTCGCCACCGGCCTCGTCGCCTTCGCCCTCACGGCGCTCCTCGCACCTCTGGTCATCGGCCTCGCCTGGATCGCCGCCCGGCCGTTGCTCGGCGGCGCGATCATCGCCGTCGGCGTCGCCGCCGGGGCCGGTCTCTGGATCGTGGCGCGTCGCCGACGTGCCGCGGAACCGGAAGCCGCCGCGGCGATGGGCTGAAGCCGTCGCGACGTCGGGTCCCGCCCCCGATCCGATCGATCGACACGAGGACGCCCGGGCTTCGGCTCGGGCGTTCTTCGTTTCAGGCGAAGCGGTGGGGTTCGTCGCGCCGAATCCCTTCGAGACGCGCGCCGTCACCGGTCGCGATCGTGCCGCGCGCGCGAAGCCGTTTCCGGGAAACCGGCCGATTTCGAAAGATGTCGAGAGATCGTGGCGCGCCCTACGGGAGTCGAACCCGTCTTTGCAACGTGAAAGGCTGCCGTCCTAACCGATAGACGAAGGGCGCTCACGAGGCGGCTTCATATATGGCTTCGGCGGAGGGGGCAAGCCCCGAGACGCCGTCATGTCGACGCCTTCGAACGGGGCGTCCGGTTCGCGGCCGTCGCCGGCGGCGAAGCGTAGAGAGCGGCCCGGAGGGCGGCTCGCGGAGGACGATCCGAGGGTGAAAAGCCCCCTTCGTCGCGATAGGATCGACGTCGAAATTCATCCGTCACGCGAAACCCTCGCGCGAATCGCGGCGATCGCACCAGCCACCGCCCGCCGGCAGCCCGCAGAGACCCCCACCATGGTCGCCTTCCCCCGTGTCGACGATCCCGACGATCCGCATGTCGCCGCCTTCCGCGACGTGCGCGAACGCGATCTCGTCGGCCGCGACGGGCTCTTCGTCGCCGAAGGCGCGGTGGAGCTGACGGTGCTGGCGGCGTCGCGACGCCACCGCCCACTCACGGTGCTCCTCGACGAGCGCCGGGTCGAGGGTCTCGCCGAGACGCTGGCGCGGCTGCCCGACGAGGTGCCGGTCCTCGTCGCGTCGCGACCGGTGATCGACGCCATCGCCGGCTTTCCGCTCCATCGCGGCATCCTGGCGCTCGGCCGGCGCGAAGCACCGGTCGAGGCGGCGGCACTGCTCGCCGGCCTGGGTCCGCGGGCGGTGGTGGTGGCGGCCTGCGGCATCGCCAATCACGACAACATCGGCGGCATCTTCCGCAACGCCGCCGCCTTCGGCGCCGACGCGGTGCTGCTCGACGCCGAATGCTGTGATCCCTTCTATCGCAAGGCGATCCGCGTCTCGGTCGGCCACGTGCTGAGCGTGCCGCAGGCGCGTCTCGACCGCGGCGTCGATCCGGTCGGGCTCCTGGAGCGCCACGGTTTCGAAGTCCTGTCGCTGACGCCGTCCGCCACCGAGCGCCTGATCGACGTCGTCCCGCCGGCCCGCGTCGCGGTGGTTCTGGGAACCGAGGGACCGGGGCTGCCGGCCGAGATGCTGGCGCGCTCGCGCCCGGTGTCGATCCCGATGGCGCCGGGTGTCGACAGCCTCAACGTCGCCGTGACCAGCGGCATCGTGCTGCACCACCTGACGGCGCGGCGCTGAGCCGCACGCGGGAGTGGCGGGCGCTTCCGGTCGATCCTTCGCCGGTATATCGCCTTCGACAAATATGGTTCGGCGGATACACCTCGGAAAAAACACGGAGGTGCCCTATGTGGACCGTGGACGATATCGCCACACGAGGAGTGACCCCATGGCCTATACCATCGACCGCGTGATCACCGACGCCGATTTCGACACCGTCGACGCGCGGGTGCGCAAGGCGCTCGGCGACGCCGGCTTCGGCGTTCTGACCGAGATCGACGTCGCCGCGACGATGAAGAAGAAGCTCGGCGTCGACATGGCGCACTACCGCATTCTCGGCGCCTGCAACCCGAAGCTCGCCCATGCCGCCATCGGCCACGAGCCGCGGATCGGCGCGATGCTGCCGTGCAACGTCATCCTGCGGGCCGTCGACCGCGGCATCGAAGTGAGCGCCGTCGACCCGGTCGCCTCGATGGCGGCCATCGACAACCCCGCGCTGATCGCCATCGCCGGCAAGGTGAGGGACATCCTGGCCGGCGTCGTCGCGGCGGTGTGAGGGCGGCCGAGAGGTGCACATCGCACGGCGCGGGCGGCTCGTCCGCGGCCGTGCGGCCCTCACGACCGCGATCGAGGCGCGGATCGGCCCCGGGTGGGCGATCTCGATTTCGAAAAAATGGGAAGAATCTGGTGAGCCGGGCGGGGATCGAACCCGCGACCACATGATTAAAAGTCACGTGCTCTACCACTGAGCTACCGGCCCTCAGCGCGGCCGGACCATAAGGGGACGGTGGTGCGCCGGTCAAGCGGTGGATCGGGCTCTCGGCGGTCACGCGGACGGACGGTCCGTGACGGGGAAAATCCCTGCGCGCCCCGCTTCGGTCGCCCCGTCGAGCACCGGCACTTGACGAAGCTCGAGGTTCGGCTGTCGGGAAGGTGATTTCGTCGCGAGGTGGTTTCGCGATAGGTACGGCGCGACCACCCGAACCCCCGGCCCTCCGAACCCCCGGTTCGATGCGGGCCGCGACGGAAGACCCGACGGAGACGCGATCCGAATGACCTCCAACGTCACCTTTCTCGGCACCTTCGCCGCCGGTGTCCTCTCCTTCGTCTCGCCCTGCGTCCTGCCCCTGGTGCCGCCCTATCTCGCCTACATCGCCGGGGCGAGCCTCGACGAACTGGAGAGCTCCGGCTTCGATCGGGCGCGGCGGCGGATCTTCGGCTCGGCGCTCGCCTTCGTCGCCGGCTTCTCCACCGTCTTCGTCACCCTCGGCGCGTCGGCGTCGGTCTTCGGCCAGTTGGTGCGCGAACATCTGAACACGCTGGCGATCGTCGCCGGCGTCGCCATCATCGTCATGGGGCTGCACTTCCTCGGCGCCTTCCGCATCCCGCTGCTGTTCCGCGAGGCGCGGGTCCACGTCGAACGCAAGCCGGCGGGCGCCGTCGGCGCCTACGTCGTCGGCCTCGCCTTCGGCTTCGGCTGGACGCCCTGCATCGGGCCGGTGCTGGCGGCGATCCTCGGCGTCGCCGCGAGCCGCGACACGGTGGGGCAGGGGGCTCTGCTGCTCGCCATCTACGCCGCCGGCCTCGGCGTGCCTTTCCTGGTGGCGGCGGCTTTCTCCCAGCCGTTCCTGCGGATGATGAGCCGCTTCCGCACCCACATGGGGACGGTCGAGAAGATCACCGGCGGTCTCCTCGTCCTCACCGGCATCGCCTTCCTCACCGGCGGCATCGAGCGGTTGTCGTTCTGGCTGATCGAGACCTTCCCGATCCTCTCCGCCGTCGGCTGACACCTCCCGGGTCCGCGCGACCGCGAAACGAAAGGGCGGCCCGTCGTCGGACCGTCGCTTTTCGTTCGTTCGACGTCGTGAGAACCACGCGCCTCAGCGCAGGCCGCCGATCGGCTGGCCGGAATAGGTGGTGACGGCGCAGGGGGCGCCGCCCGCCTTGAGCCGCAGACACGCCTTGGCGGCTTCGGTCGGATC